>CAYGNA010000431.1:0-3803 GCA_964351065.1 uncultured Pseudomonadales bacterium | reverse complement strand
CACAAGGACGCCGAAAGCACCCAACTGTTTCGCCAGGGTAACGTGAGCAATGTCACCGAGCCACCAGAATCCGGCCGCTCCCAGGATCAAGGTCAATTCGAGCCAACCAGCTTGTTTTGCCGGCCGCGCAAAAAGCGTTTTGTGCTGCCAGCACATGTAGATGGCGATGCCCAGTACCAGGAATCCGTGGCTATATGCGCCTGCATCCAACCACTCGCTGGTGATGCCAATGAGTGTTTCATGGAAAAGGACTACCCATAGCAGCACCAGTGCGGCGAGTACGGCATATTGCGGGTCCATGAACACCGAAGGCTTTTCGAGGGGTTGTGTGATCTGCGACATTGTAGGATCAGCTACGGTTCATCAATCCAGGACGCTCACATTGTACCAGATTGGCACATTGACCAATGCGTGAACGTTATAGGTGATTTGATTAGAAGGTGTACCCAACCGAGATCCCAACGCTTGCGGCGGTAAAGTTACGACCGGGTGAAGCGTAGGCTCTCTTTTTCTTCTCAATCCAAAGTTCTGTCTGCAGGTTCTGACTCACGCCAGTTGATAGTGAGAGGCGATGTCGTTTGTCCCGAATTTCCTCGGTGGGTGCTGCGATCGCATCTATATCTACAGCAGAGTAGGCAAAGAGATAGGTAAGATTGGATTTGCGGGAAAATCTGTAGCGTATGCTGGCTGTACCACCCACCGTTTTTTGGTCGGTATCAAGTGTCTGGAAATCCTGTTCGTCTGTATGGAGTCTCAGGGTAAATGAGATTTTGGCATTGTCCGGAGCGCGACTGTAGGCCAGGTCAATGCGGCGACGCTCAACAATATCCGTATTTGAAAGATTGGTATCCCCCGGGTCCAGTCGATCCTGAAGATCAGAGTTGAGGGAGAGTCCGATCGAAGAATCTGTAAGTTCACGGACAACATTCAAGCTCAGACTGTCGTCAGCAGTTATCCTGCTGAGGTTGATCGACGTAAAAAGCCCTGAGAATGATGTACCGAGACTCCGATCGACCGAGTTCCTGCCGACAGATGCGCCAAGCTGGATGGATTTACCACTGCGGTTAAAGCGTATTCCGTATCGTGTCGTCTGGTAGTCGAATGAGCTGGTCTGAAAGGTAATGTCTGCCTGTTTGCCGAACAGACTCCACTGGCTCATGCCTGCTGCACGGTTTAGCTCCAGACGATAGGATTCCTGTTTGGTGTCAGGAAGTTGGGGGCCGTCAACGACGCTTTGGACATATTCCGCAGCGACGACAACGCTAACTCTCGCGCCCAGTTGGAGACGTGCCTCAGGACCCGTCTGGATGACTTGCCTTGTGGTGGTGTTTGCTGGCGTATCCAACTCACGGCTGTCGATGGTGAGCCGATTGCTATTGTGGTACAAATTCCAGAAGAGTCTGTCTCTTAATACGACCGCTCTCACGTTGGACTCACCAATGACATCCGTCCGGTCCGGAAAAGAATCAGCCCTGTAATCCCTGTAGGTAGCACTGTAGTTGGCATTGGCAACAAAGTTACGGTAGTCGAGCTCACCCTGGATCTTGAGGGTTGGCGAAAGCAGTGTGTCTGGTGTTTCGTCGGGAGAAGGGAGTTGAGCCATGTTGTCTGAGTGCTCTACATCGAGCTTCAGCTGTGTTTCGAAATCAAGTGCAGCATAACAATTAGTCGCCATGCAAAAGGTGGCTAGCAACGGCAATCTGCTCCGCTTCATTCCTATTCAGCTCCGGTGACTGTCAATTGTTCGAACTGTTTTAGGATATCGACAATGTGGTCGCATGCTTTGCCATCACCATAAGGATTGTGTGATCGACTCATCGTGCTGTAGGCGTCTTCATTGGTTAACAAGCGATCCATTTCGCTGATGATTTTTGTCTCATCTGTACCGACCAGTACAACCGTGCCTGCCTCGACTGCTTCAGGCCTTTCCGTTGAATCGCGCATGACCATAACGGGTTTGCCCAGAGAGGGTGCTTCTTCCTGTATGCCGCCAGAGTCGGTAAGGATCACGTAGGATCGCGTCATGAGGAATACAAATGGTAAGTATTCTTGCGGTGAAATCAAGAAAACATTGTCCAGATCGGATAGGTATCGTTTCACTGGTTCCTGAACGTTGGGGTTCAGGTGAACAGGGTACACAATTTGTGTGTCAGGATGCGCTTTTGATGTGTGCCGGATTGCGCGGCATATTCGCTCGAAGCCATCGCCAAAACTCTCTCGGCGGTGCCCGGTTACCAGAATGAGTTTTTTTTGTTCATCGAGAAAAGGGAAAGCGGACTGCAGGGATACTCGAAGCGCTGCATCGTCATCAATTCGACGTTTAACCAATAGAAGTGCATCAATAACCGTATTCCCGGTGACGATGACATGGCTCTCCGGCACGCCTTCAGCCAGGAGATTGTTAGCGGCACTGCGTGTAGGTGCAAAATGGAGTCTGGTTAGCACCCCGGTCAGGCGTCGGTTGGCCTCTTCCGGAAACGGCGCGTGCAGATCGCCCGTACGGAGTCCCGCTTCAACATGACCCACTGGGATCTGCCGGTGAAATGCGCAAAGTGAGGCTGCAAAGGTTGTGCTGGTATCTCCATGTACGACCAGGAGATCTGGCTTAAACTCCTCAAGAATGGGTTCTAACCCTTGAAGTACGCGGGCAGTGATCTGATTGAGGCTTTGGCCTGGGCGCATGAGATCCAGATCGTAGTCCGGTTCAATTTGGAACAAGTCGAGCACCTGATCCAGCATTTCACGGTGTTGCGCGGTTACGCATACCCGGGTTTCGATGCTCGCTGTTTCTCTGAGCTTCAAGATTAGCGGTGCAAGTTTGATAGCTTCTGGGCGGGTCCCAAATACGATTAGTACTTTCACTTTTACTCCAGACAAAAAGAAACCCGGTAAACAGAGTTTACCGGGTTTCTTTTTGAGAAGATGCGGCTAGATAAATTCTTTGGTTATGCGGCTTGCTTCCTGCGACGGAGCAAGCTCAAGCCGACGAGAGCAAAACCAAACAGACCTACAGTTGCTGGCGCTGGTACGTTGAAGCCAACGATGAAGTCCCCGTTGCCAGTGTTGGAAATAGACCACTGACCGACAGTAGCTTCGAAAGCGTCTGTTAGCGCATTAAGTCCGCCGTCACCAACTGGCTGGCTACAAGCCACGTTGTCATCACAAACGAAGGTGAATATGCCTTCGCCACGCAGATCAAAACCAGGACCAGCGTCGTCTACAACGCCACCACCAGTGATCTCGAAGATCAGGGTGCCGAAGTGATCACCAACTTTAACAGGTGCGATTTCCCAGAGAAGTTCATTCGGTGGGATGTTAACCAGGTTGAAGTCTGTTACCTGGAACCATTGACCAAGTACAGAACCCCCTGCCATCAGCATGTCGTAGACATCACCGGTCGCATTAGCCAACAAACCGGATGGGCTGTAGGGAGAACCTGAAAGATCAGCGATTACTGGTTGTACGAAATCGAAACCAGTTGCGTCTGAGGCATTTGTAGTCGCGGTATCAGTAGCATCTACGAAGCTACCTTCGGCGAAAAATTGCACTTTGCCGGTAATCGGCAGTGCTTGAGTGGTCGAGACAACGGCAAACATAAGCGCCGTTGCTACACCGAGTTTACTTAGAAAGCTTTGCATCTTCATTCTCCAGAACTATATGTTAGTTACTAAATCTTTGTGGTGACTTTCCCAGTCTTGCCAGACCTGGTCTTAATTCATTTTGAAGCGTTTGCGTCAGTTGCATTCTAATAAAGCAAACAGTGTGCCAACAAATAAAAAGTACAATAAATCCAAGAGGTTAGG
>CAYGNA010000430.1:0-3811 GCA_964351065.1 uncultured Pseudomonadales bacterium | reverse complement strand
TTGATGCTGGTGCTGGCGCTGGGGCCTGTGGTCTACAATGCCATGCGTGGGCACGGTGGTATTACGGCAAAGATCCTGCAATCCGGGGTGATTCGGCTGGGCGATGCGGTGCGGCGGGTTCGCCCGGCAACATAATCTCCAGTACTTCGATGGCAGGGGTGTTGTCTATTTCGATTGACGCCAGTCTGCCAAAAGTGATCTCACCTGGCGTCAGATCAGTGATAGCGGCGAGTGCTGGCCCAACTTCGATGCGCCACAATTGGTCGACAGACACGCAGGTTTGCCAGCGTTGATCGGCAATCAGTTGGCCGAATGGTTGTTGGCCGTTTATCAATTCATTGCGCAACGTTTCTGGCAGACGCGGCAGGTCCGCATTCAACAAACCGTATTCCACCGCAAGCCCGTCGGTTACGCGGCGTAACAGGATTTCGCGCAGGTACCGGGCAGGGTCATGCCGGGAATTTACCACTTCGACGCCGAGAGGTGAGTCAAAATGGCACCGGAGCGTGGCCGTCATGTGACGCTCATGGTGCAGCAACCGCCTGAAAGCGGCTGTCATGTTGCTGGGGCGAACCGGTAGAAACTGACCAATATCCTCAACAGTATTGTGGAATTGGGTTATCAGTTTACCCACGCGCCCATAATGCTGAATCGACACGATAGTGTTTCAGATTGTGTGAGAGTGAGGGCGCGCACTATAAAATCTTTCTGGCGTGTTGGCCACCCTTCGCCCCCGTTTTCTGACGGCCTATCAGTCTGATTGATGCAAGATCAACCGCTCATCAGCGAGGAATGTCAGCTTGCGTCGATAGATTGACATGGGATGACTTTTTATCGGGTAGGTGATACCCGCCAGCATACCTTTCCAGAACCAGAGTGCCTGATCAGTGAGCGGTGGATTGACCAATAGGCGAGTGTCCTGAAAGCGACCGTCGACGATATCAGTGAGATAACGTTGATCCCCGTGATGACGATAATCTTTCAGCACGTCAACATACCGGGCGGCGGCGCTGACCCAGTCTGACAGGAAGGGCACAGGGCGTAACAATTGTGACAGACCAATCAGTGCATAGTAGATCATTGGACTGATGAGACCAGGTGGCACTCTGGGTACGATGTCTGCCGAGTTGACGACGCGGTAGACTGGTGTCTTCATGTGAAAGAAAAAGTCGTAGTTCGCAACGCGGGGTGCGCCGAAGGTGTAGCAAGCGCCGCGTCGATCAGGCGCAATCAGTGCTGTTGCAAGCAGTGCAAGGGCACCACCAAGTGAATGGCCGGTAAAAAACACCGTCATTGGCTTGCCTGCCGGTGCACTTGCGTCTTCAGCAGCAAGACGAATCTTGATTTGTTCGCTGACGCGTTTAACCGACCGGTAAAATCCAGAGTGGACCTTTGCGCCGCTTATTTCTGGTATCTCCCTGGGCAGGGCATCAGCATTGGTTAACCAGTCCCCCACTTTCTTTTCAGAGCCGCGGAACGCGACAACCAGAAAGGGTTCCTCACTGGGTACTGCGCGTTTGCAGATGAAGCCCTGTACATCGGCGCTGTCGAAGGTCTCCAGTAATTCGAAGCCACTGCTGGCGAGTAAGGGTGCCAGAAACTCTGTGCCCTGACCGCCCGAAGTAGCGTCGTGCCAGATTTGCGGGACGAGCGTCCTGGCCTCTTCGGGAGAAAACTTTCCACTGTGTGCAAGTAACGCGTCGACCGCCTCCCCGTGCGCTGGTGGACGTTCAAACTTGTAGTAGGCGAGATCCGCCATTTCGGCCATCAGCCAGGCAACACGATCGCTGTAACCCAGTCTCGAAAGTGGCAGAGTGAGAAGTCTTGTGTGTTTGAAAAAGCCCTGGGGCGGTTTTAGTGCAGAAATTCGCGAGCGAAAGCTTCGTCTGCCCAGCTCTCCAAGAACGACGATAACGACAGTTGCTGCGGCGGACAGCCAGGGGTGGCTGGCGATTATCATTTCCATATGAAACCCACCTTGATCCATGGTGTATGTCGATCGTATACGTTAATGCATCAACAAGGGAAAGTCTGTGTTACGGATATCGCTAAAAGATTTGCACAAGAATCCCCGGGCCCAGGTGCTGCGGTTACTCAGTGTTGCCGGGGATCTGTACCTGATTGAACTGGAGATTGAAGGGCAGTGGCATCGTGTTACTGACGAGGCAGGTGCAGCCCTGCAGTATCGCAGTCAACTGGCCGCGAAAAAGCCATTCAAGGGGCTTGGGATTACGCGCGCGCTGCTGCGGCACGAGAGTGCCTATGATGAAATGGTGGGGCTGAGTGCTGAGGGCAAGAACGTGATGGAGGTCAACATCCAGATCCCGGATCGTGACTACTCCTGACGCGTTGAGTTCTGAGGTAGCCAGGCGATTGGAGGACGGGTGAGCGCTTCACTGGTTTGATAGTGTTGGTAATCGATCACGAGGATTTTGCCCTCATTCTTGCTGGGCACAAGGTTGGAATAGCCTTCAAAAAAGGTGAGTCTCCGGTCACTGTCGTAGTACAGATCCATTTTTGGCACCACGAGCGCAACAAACCAGTTGGCTGGTGTGATGCGTAATTGCAGGCCACCGTCCTTCGGTTCTGCCGAGAGATTCATGGCGAGGGTTCGCTCGACACCAACTATGGCAAAGTTGAGCCGCGCTTGTCCGTCTTCGAGCAGAGATACCCAGTTGTCCTTGATCCAGGCGTCGAAGCCTGCATCCAGCACGAGTGCGGGGTCTTTAGTCAGGAAGTACTCATTCTCCTTGCCGTCACGAAGTGTTGTAACCCGAATCTGGTTCGGCAGGGATTCAGCGCACGCGCTGGCGCTGCGACTGTAGTCGGTCTGTACAATGTTGGGGTGCTGCGGCAGGTCAGGAAAGGTCATGGACTTGTAGGCAATGGGTTCCTGGCCTGGCGTGTAGTAGTCGATGCGATGAGAGCCATCACTGAGCCATTGGTGGTGCTCGATGTAGCGCAGGTTGCCGGTCTTGATGTCCCGGGCAGTCCCAACGGAGTGGCGCACCTCGGCGAATGCACAGGTGCTGACAAATGCTGTCAGGAAAAGCAGGCGTGTGTGCCAATGTATCATTGCGGCGGAATCCTTTCACAGTCTACGCTGCGGTCCGTCATGTGGATGCGCAAATCTTGAAGCTGTCTTTACCAGAACCTTCAGTTTGAAACCTAGAATGATGGCTTCAGTGACTCCCCAACTGAAGCAGGACATGGATGTCCTATCCCCCAGGGTCCCCCGTTGATGGCTGGCATGTGCGTTGCCGGGGGCTCCCCCTTCATAAAGCCTGTCCAAACTGTGGTATTTTAGTCGTGTTCACAAACCAGCCTGGAGCAGCATACATGGAATTGGCACTCAGCCCTGAAGACAAATTATTCCAGGACGAGGTCCGGACGTTTCTGGCACAAGCGCTTGACCCGAAACTCAGCTACAAGGTCAAAATGGGGTATCCGGTACACAAGTCCGAGCAGGACGAGTGGACCCGTACGCTCAATCGCAAGGGTTGGGCCGCGCCGAACTGGCCCACCGAGGTGGGTGGCACCGGCTGGTCGATGATCAGGAAACACTTGTTTGATATTGAAATGAAGTCTGCCCACGCGCCGGAACTGCAGGGGTTTGGCTTCTCTATGGTGGGGCCGGCGATTATCCGTTACGGCACTGACGAACAGAAGCAGCACTACCTGCCAAAAATATTGAATGCGGATATCTCCTGGTGCCAGGGTTATTCAGAGCCATCTTCCGGTTCGGACCTCGCATCACTGCGAACCCGTGCCGATAGTGATGGGGATGACTATGTTGTTAACGGCTCCAAAA
>CAYGNA010000429.1:0-3827 GCA_964351065.1 uncultured Pseudomonadales bacterium | reverse complement strand
AGGTCAGGACAGCCAGGAGCAGCAGGACGCCGGCCAGGAACAACAGGAACAGCAAGAAAGCCCTGAAAACCAGGGCCAGCAAGAGAAACAGGCGCAGGAGCAGGAAGCCCAGCAGCAAATGGCCGAGCAGGAGTCAGATGCACTCGATGAAGAAGAGCAGCAAGCGCTGGAGCAATGGTTGCGTCGGGTTCCAGACGACCCGGGCGGGCTCCTGCGCCGCAAATTCGAGCTCCAGCACACGGAGCGGATGAAACAGATTGGGAATTCCGGAAATGACAAAAAATCTAACTGGTAGCGGATCGCCGCGTCTGTCTGTTGCCGTGCTGGCACTATTGCTATTGGTCGCGCTAACCACGCTACCCTTACTGGCACAGGCCCAACTCACCGCCACCGTGGACAGGAACCAGGCGACCGAACTGGACCTTGTCACACTGCTGGTGCGACTCACCAATGCAACCACCAGCGCGTCGCCTGACCTTTCCGGTGTCGAACAGGACTTTGTGATCGTCAGCCAGTCAGGCCCCAATCGCAGTAGCCGATTTATATTCAGCAATGGCCAACAGGTCAGCGAGTCGCACACCGAGTGGTCGTTGACATTACGCCCCAGGCATACGGGTCGCCTGGTAATTCCATCTATCCGACTCGGCAACGAATCAACAGCACCCATCACCGTCGAGGTTGCAGCGGCCAGTGCTGCCCTGACCCAGCAGATGAATCAGTTTGTATTCTTTGACACCACGGTCGACACGACCAGCACCTATGTTCAGGGCCAGGTGATTTATACAGTCAAATTGTTTTACGTGGATGCAATCTCTGGTGATTTCCCGCCACCACCGGCTTTGGATAATGCTGTTATAGAGACTGTTGAAAACGAGAAACGCTATGAGGCTGTGGTAAATAACCGCCGGTTCTACGTGCTCGAAAAACGTTACGCCATTTACCCACAACAAAGCGGGCAGTTTGTTATTCCGCGCGAGACGTTTACCGGTACCCGGGGTCGCGGATCATTCTTCTCAGCCCGGGAACGGGTCAGCGCAGTCTCTAACCGCCACATCATTGAAGTGGCGCCGCGGCCCGCAGCCTTTACCGGTGACCACTGGCTACCAGCAAGCCAGGTGACGCTTGCAGAATCCTGGACCGAATCACAGCCAACATTTCGGGTTGGTGAACCCATCAACCGTACCTTGACGCTAACAGCAGAAGGTCTCGCATCATCGCTACTGCCACCCTTTGAAGATCTCAACCTGGATAACGCCAAAACCTACCAGGATCCTCCTGAAACCCTGGATATGCCCAGCGACCAGGGCCTGGTTTCAACGCTGAAAACCACCATCGGCATAGTGCCGACTGAACCAGGTTTCCTTGTATTGCCAGAAGTTCGGATTCCGTGGTGGAACACCACAACGGATCGTATGGAAGTAGCCACGCTGCCAGCACGGACCTTCAAGATTGAGGCTGGCGCTAGCGTCGATGTCAGTGCACCGACCCCGCCTCCACGTTCCAGCCTTACTGAAACAGGCAGCACGACACCAGGTGTATCTGCCATGTCCGGCTTCTGGCGAAATGTCGCCATCGGTCTGCTCATCCTGTGGATGCTAACAGCCTGGCAGTGGTGGCAACTGCGCACCCGACTCCAGCAACGCAGCAGCGTTGATGAACCATCGGTGGCATCCGCTCGATCCCTGAATGAAGGTGTGTGCTTTGACGCGCTGAAGCAGGCGAGTAGTAAAGGCGACGCAGCGGCGGCACACAGCGCACTGGCACAGTGGGCAAGAGCACGCTTTCCGGGGATTCGGTCGCTGACGGAACTGGGCCGGCGCGCAGACAGCGATGCCCTGGCGCAGGAAGTAGCAACCCTCGAGCGAGTGCTATATGCCCCCGGCGAACGGACCACCTGGTCAGGCGAGGGCCTGCTGAACATCCTGACAGAAGTGAGGCAGCGCAAACCAGGGAAAGCACGTCAATCCGACCTCGCCACATCGTTAAACCCCGGATGACACCCAACTTAATGTGGGTCGCCAACCAATCCAGCGTTAAACGGACTTCGACGCTATCTCAAACACATCACGAGAGAGGTTGGGTACCAAAAGAATGCGCCTCAATTCACCTTTCATCAGTTCCTGGCGAGTGACATCAAACCGGCCCCAGCGCGTCAGCGGTGCCATCATTCTCGCAGCAAGTTGTGGATTAATCGGGTTAAGCTCAATAACCCGGTCAGCCAAAAAGCGATAACCGGAACCACCAATCTCGTGAAAGTTAACCAGATTCGCTGCAAAAGGTCCTATCAGCGCCCGTGCCCGGTTAGGATTAGTGAGTGTATAAGCCTCATGCTGCATGAGTGCTGACACACGATCTACAGCACCAGGACGCGG
The DNA here is from genome assembly GCA_964351065.1 of uncultured Pseudomonadales bacterium. Classification (GTDB taxonomy): domain Bacteria; phylum Pseudomonadota; class Gammaproteobacteria; order Pseudomonadales; family Azotimanducaceae; genus JANQJA01. Next base: position 1,455 of record CAYGNA010000429.1, on the reverse strand, counting down.
TGAACCTGCCTGGATCTGAAACCACATATCAATTACCAGCGCTTCATTCACCCAGCGGTTGTAGAAATCAGTCAGCATCTTCTCCCGGGCTGCGGCGGCATCGGGTGCACCTGAGTTGACCATTGCACGCAGGGCTGAACTGGTATCGGTCATGTTATCCGAGCCATCGAACTGGGCGGTACAAAGTGCCACCATCTCAGTGTCGTCAGGCTGCATCAGGTACGCCAGTGCGACGTTCTTGAGCGCCCGCTGGGCAATGTCAGCGGCCACCGCGGCATAGGGTTTGTCTGCCCGATTGAGCTTGTAGACCGACAGCAGCAAACCCGTGAGTGCCCGTGCTATTGCCCCGCGTACGGTTTCCCGGGCATGCGCAATCACGTCAATGTCAGCGGTTTCGGCGAGCTCAACCAGGTATTGTTCCGACGGCAATACCAGCATATCGGCAATCATCGCCTTGTCCAGTTGACCATCGCTATGATGTGTCACGGCCTGGGTCAGGACATTATCGAATGCCTGAATCAAGCGCTGGTCAACGACAGTTGTTTCACCCCGCTGGCGTTGCGCAATCACATCCTGGATCACGTCAATGGAGAGTCGCTGACCCGCCTCCCAGCGATTGAAACCGTCACTATCGTGACTCATCAGGAACATCAGGTCATCACGGCTGTAGCTGTAATCCAGCTTCACCGGTGCCGAAAAGTTACGCAATATTGATGGCACGGGCTTCGCCGCAAGGCCACTAAAGGTAAAGCGCTGGTGTTCACGGGTTACATTGAGCACCGTTGTAAACTCTCCACCGTCATTACGGACGCAGGCGACATCCTGGGTATCAACCACCACTGGCATGTCCTGGCCATCTTCACCAATCAGGCCAACGGCGAGCGGCAGGTGAAACGCTGCTTTGGTCTCCTGCCCGGGGGTTGACGGGCAGTGTTGCGAGACATCAAGTGTGAGGCTGCCAGCCGCCTCATCATAATCACTGGTGACGGTAAGCACGGGTGTACCTGCCTGGCTGTACCAGTGCCTGAATTGGCCAAGGTCGACACCACTGGCATCTTCCATTGCGGTGACAAAATCTTCAGTCGTCACTGCCTGACCATCATGGCGTTCAAAGTAGAGATCACTACCCTGCCGGAATCGCGCCGGCCCCAGCAGCGTGTGGCACATACGAACCACCTCGGCACCTTTTTCATAGACTGTGGCCGTATAAAAATTGTTGATTTCAATGTAACTGTCTGGCCGAATCGGATGTGCCATGGGTCCGGCATCTTCCGGAAACTGGGCTGCACGAAGCCCCGCCACGTCAGCCACTCGACACACCGCAGGTGAACCCATATCTGCCGAGAATGCCTGGTCGCGAAAGACGGTAAAACCTTCTTTCAGACTCAGCTGAAACCAGTCGCGACAGGTCACCCGGTTACCTGACCAGTTATGGAAATATTCGTGTGCGACCAC
>CAYGNA010000428.1:0-3834 GCA_964351065.1 uncultured Pseudomonadales bacterium | reverse complement strand
ACACCAATAACTGGCGCATTCATCTTCGCGTCATAGGCCACGTTGGTGGCAGCTACCAGGTCCTTTACCCGGGCGAGTGTTTTCTCTATTTCTTCTGGCGTTCGCACCCAGGTTTCTACAAAAAGCCCCTCTGCCGGGTCCATCTTGACAGGATACTTGCCATTACTCGCCAGCACATTGAACGTTTCGCACCAGAGCGGCGGCGCAATGGCATCCAGTTCAAAAACCAGATCGATACAGGGACGGGGTTGAACAGTTGGTGGACGTGTTGTGTCGAACCCAATTAGTTTGAACAAGGAAACAGATGCCATAAGTTGACTCAAAGGAAGGCGTGCATGCAGTCTAAATCTATCGCAAGGGAAAGCAACAAGTGGTTATATCTGCGGCTGGAAAATTGTCTCGAGTTCACCCAATGAGGGGGCACTGACACCCAACAACTGCAGCACTGTACCAAATACAGCATCGTGTGACGTCGACTCTGTCGTTGCGTGGATCAACTGCTCTCGATCAACATTAAAAGTATCACCAAACCAGAGAACCATGGGGACGTGCGTCTGTTCAGTTGGCGCCATCATATGTGGCATGCCATGGAGGAAAACACCATATTCACCGAGTGATTCACCATGATCGCTGACATACAGCATCGCGACATCATAGGCATCACTCTCCGTCTCCAGGAATTCGATCACTTTGTCCAGAAAGTAATCCGTATACAGGATTGTATTGTCGTAGGCATTAACGATTGATTCTCTACTGCACTGGGACATTTCGCTTGTTTTACAGGTCGGCTTAAAGACCTCGAACTCGGCAGGATACCGTTTGTAATAGGCCGGGCCATGACTGCCCATCTGGTGCAGAACAATCAGCGTATCCCCCGAAACGTGTTCGCCAAGCCCGTCAAGCAGACCTTTATCCCGGCATTCTTCCTCGCAGGCCGGGTTCATATCGGGGTAGCGGTAGTCTTCGAATGGCACGCGCAGCGCAACTTTCTTTGAGTCAGAATTGTTATCTCGCCACAGCACGTTAACTCCCGCACTGCTCAGAACATCCAGCAGGTTGTCCTGGTTGTTTGCTGCGGCAACTGAAAAGTTGGCCCGCGGCAGCGCTGAAAAAATGCACGGCACAGACTGCGCTGTCTCTGTAGCGCAGGCAGAAACGCTCCTGAAACTGTAGACCTCACGTTCTTCAAGTAGCGGATTTGTTTTTCTTTTATAGCCGTTCAACGACAGGTTATCAGCCCGCGCTGTCTCTCCCAGCACCATTATCACAAGTCGGGGGCGCGCTGCCGGCATTAGTACTGCATCCTGGGCTATTTGCTGGTAAGCCACTGCCCGGTTGGCTCGTACATCATCCGAGACGGTACTAACCAATGCCACAAGTGCTGCCAGGGGATTCGAATAGTAACGGACGCTCTTGTGCTCCCTGATGAGGGTGGTGTAGGTTGCACTGAAGCTCAGGACGCAGGCAACCATCACCAGGGCCGCTATACTCATCAGCATAGCAGTCGCTCTTACCTCTTTGAGCCATGACTGGCGCTTGAGAGAGATTCTAAAAATCAGCCAGGCGGGTAGAAGGCCCAACAAGAACCCGCGAACCACCAGTTCAAGCGTCAGTATTTCAAGTGCTTCACGACTATCGGTGGAGACAATACTTCGCAGGATGCCTTCCTCAACCACGATCCCCAGACGATCCTGAAAATAGGCAATTTGCGCTGCTACCAGCACCGTAAGCGCGAGGGCGGGTCGTATCAGTCCAATCAGGTTGGTGGGTGCAAGCAGGAAGATCAGCAATGCCGTCTGAAACAGGAAGGCCGACACGACAAATCCCGCATGATCCGCCAGCGGGTAAATCGCGACAAGGCGGGAAAAAAACGCAAAGTTGGCAGTAGCGATAACAAATAGACAAACGAAAGCCGTCAGCCAGGACGCGGTCAGTCGCTGCAGTAAGGAACGGGCAACGAGGGGAACAGCCCCAGCGGAATAGGTGTCTATAGTGCTCATATTGCTGTTAGAGTCTCCCCAACTAAAAATCATTCTCTTTATTGGAACTTTTTTCCTACGAGCGCGAATGATTAGTGTCGCTTCGACATCCAACACTTCATGATAAAACCAGAAACAATAAGAGCCATGTGGCGGCATACGCCGCCCAGTCACCTGATCGTACCCCTCCTTGCAGGTATCCTGTTGTTTCTTTTCGATAATTACAGCGACATGGACCACACAATATCACGACTGTTCTTCGACGAGTCCCAGTCAGGGTTCCCATTACGTCACAACTTCATCCTACAAAAACTGCTACATGACTGGCTCAAGGACGTCCTTGTCGTGCTGGCGCTTGGCCTGCTTCCTGCTGCTTTTTTTGTTCAGGGGCGCAATCGACGTGCGCTGCTCTTCGCCTTCGGCACCATGGTGGTAGCAAGCACGCTAATCGCAGTTGTAAAAAAAAGCAGCAGCGTTTCCTGTCCCTTTGACCTCACCATGTTCGGGGGCGCCGGATCAGGCGGTGGCTGCTGGCCGTCAGGTCACGCTTCAGTTGGCTACTCCCTGTTTGCCTGCTACTTTGCGGCGCGCTGGCTCGATCTACGCTGGGCACGAACTTTATTCATCATTGCACTTACTCTCGGCCTGCTGCTGACCATCACCCAGACACTGCGGGGAGAACACTTTTTGTCACATGGGCTGTGGACGGGCCTGTTTATCTGGTTCATTACCCTCACCCTTGCCACCCTACTTCTGCCACCCCAGGAACAACCCAAATGAATCGATATGCCGGTGGCAAACTGTTCCAACTTATTATCGCATCGCTGATCGAATCGCCAGCACCGTACGCCGCACAGTGCACTGAAACCTCTGTACCGACGCCCCCCGGCTATCAGTTCACTGCCAGCCTGGACCGCTGGGGTCAAAGTACGGTTGACCATGGACTTAATGGACCAGCGAAGGTGGGCAACATATATGTCAATTCTCAGCCAATCTTCAATCTCATGGACGAGGACGAGAACAATGCTATCTACCGGTGGATTAACCGCTTTCACCGCAAGACCAGACCCGCGGTCATCCGGCGGTTGGTTCTGTTCGAACCCGGCACCCGGGTTGACGAAGCCACCCTGCAGGAAAGCGAGCGGATTCTCCGGAAACAGAGCTTCACTTCTGACGCTGCAATCAAGGTCGTGGCTCAATGCAAGAATGTGGTTGACCTCGAGATTATCCAGAAAGAAGTCTGGACACTGGTCCCCGACCTGAAGCTTAAGACCGGCGGTGGTGTCAACGAAACAGGGTTAGGGTTTCACGACGCCAACTTTCTGGGTAGTGGCAACCGGGTTGGTGCAAGCTACAACAGCGACTCAGAGCGCGACAGCCTGGCGTTTCAGTATGTGGGCCAGAACCTGATGGACAGCCGGCTTCGGCTTGGGCTGCAGATTGAAGCCAACAGCGACGGCCACCAACGACTGATCGATCTGTCCCACCCCTTCTATGCAATTAGCACCGAGCGAGCGTGGGGTCTGCTACTCAATGATAGGAAGTGGGAAGAGCCTTTTTATCAATACGGTAAAGAGAGTAATCGGCTTGAGATAAAGCTTGCAGAGGCGGACTTCTGGCTGGGTCGTGGTCGCCCCACGCACGACGGCGTCATGCGACGGCGCTTTGGCATTCACTATGAAGACACACAATACCTGCAAACCAATCTTCCACAATTACCGGAGGATCGAACGCTCATTTATCCTTACGTCGAGTGGCAAAAAATAAATAATGAATACGGCGTCGCTTACAACATCAACCAGATTAATCGCGCTGAAGACCTGCACTTTGGCAGGAACTTCAGGTTCAGGTTTGG
>CAYGNA010000427.1:0-3842 GCA_964351065.1 uncultured Pseudomonadales bacterium | reverse complement strand
CTCGCGTCACCGCAAAACCACCAGCACCCCCACGCCCGCATGAGGGCACGGTGTTACCGCATGTGCTCCCAAACCCCAAGCCGACTCTGGCGCTCGAACTCGACGCGATCATCGTTTTCGACCGTAAAATCCCGTTGAACCAATATACCCATTGTTGACTACTCCCTCCTGATTGTTGGACGCGTTACCACCCTGCCAACTGGCGACCCGGTTTGTTGCGAAATCGTAAATCTGGCCTGTTATCCGGGCAGGTGTGTTTATCAACCATTTGGCGCTTCAGGGCAAGTGGGCGTGTTGCCCGACTCGGGCGTAAATGACCTGCGGTGAGCAACGCAGGGACCATTAAACCAGAGGTGATTATCAGGACAAATTTTGATGGTATGCTCCTCCAATGAATGATCCTTTGCAATCGGTTGACCCGCCTACGGGTATCAAGCCTCGCCTGTTCTACGGCTGGGTCATCGTCCTTGTGGGTGCTGTGCTCACCTTTCTGGGGACAGGTTTTTATTCCTACTCGCGCGGCGTGTTCCTCCCGGCACTTGCCGAAGAGTTGGCTGACGGCAGTCGTTTCTCGATTGCCATGGGCTTTTCCATAGCTGCTGTCACCAGTGCTTTTATTGCGCCGTATATTGGCTCGCTGCTGGATCGCTACTCTCCGAAGAACGTCATACTCGCCGGTATTGGCATTGTGACCACCTCCTACGTGTTGCTGGCGATGAGTCAGTCGCTTTGGCAGTTTTACCTGATTGTTGGCGTCGGTATGGGTGTGGGCATGAGTTGCATGGGCAACCTGGCCTGGCACCGCACCATTATTAGCTGGTTTGATCATTGGCGGGGCAGGGCAATCTCACTCGGCGTGCTGGGTGCATCGCTTGCTGGTGTGGTCATGCCGCCACTGGTAACGGCCCTGGTTGATTCAATGGGCTGGCGCTGGGCGTTTGTCGTCTTTGCGGTGATTGTTGTATCCATTCTGACGCCCATGGTCATCTTATTCCTGAAGAACCGACCGGAGGATATGGGGGAAGTCAGGGATGGCCACAGTTATGCATCGAAACAGCCGGTCAAAATTGTGGATGCACGGGAATCCCGGGTGTGGCACTGGCAGGAGATGTTGCGTTACCCGGCATTCTGGAGCATCGGCCTTATGTTTGGTGCCATGGGTTGTGTCTATTCAGCAGTAATGCTGCACCTGTTTGGGCACCTGACCGATATCGGTCTTGCTTCAGACAAGGCTGCCATTGTGCTGTCACTGACTGCCTTGTTCGCGGCGTTGGGTAAGCCTGTAGTAGGCTGGATGTCTGACTTGTTTGGTGCCCGCATTACGATCTGGATGGCGCTGATTGTGCAGGGCATTTCTCTTGTCATGTTTGCCAATGCTGATGGCTTTCTGTTCTGTGTGATTGCTGGTTGTACTTACGGATTTGGATATGCCGGCATGAGCCCCCTGCGTACCTTTGCGCTCTCTGTGGCCATTGGCAATGCATCATTCGGTACCGCCAATGGCGTGCTGAGGCTGGTGGAACTGCCGCTGGTCATATCAGCGTCGCCCCTTGCCGGCTACATCTACGACACAACTGGCAGTTACAGTACAGCTTTCCTGATTCTTGCGGGCCTCATGTTTGCTGTCTGTGTGGGGCCATTTTTTATCCGGGCAGGTGGTGCGCTGGAACGATCACGGGTGCTGAAAACCTAGTTGCCTGATGGGGCTTTCAGTGGTGGCGGTATCAGGCGCGCAGTCTCGACCGTGTCGTGTCCAGGCCAGCCAGCAACCCTGTAAAAAAGCGGCGTGCATTGGTGCCGAGCGTACGGGTGCGATAGCCACCCTCCTGTATGATCAGCGTTGGTTTATTCATCGTTCCAATTAATCTGCCGTTTTCCTCAAAATCAGCAGGACCCAGCGCCCACGAACCGGTTGGGTCGCCGCGTGCGGTGTCGAGCCCAAAAGCGAGTACCAGGAAGTCCGGTTGAAAGCCTTTGATTCGCTTGATTGCCGCACGCAACATTTTCTGCCAGTTCAACGTCGAACAATGCTCGTCCAGCGGAAAATTGAGGTTAAAGCCGGCACCTTCACCCTCGCCGGTTTCAATCCTGTGGCCGGAAAAATAGGGATAGGCAAACGAGGGATGACCGTGGATTGAGACGGTGAGCACATCCGCGCGCTGGTAGAAAATTTCCTGCTGACCGTTGCCGTGGTGATAGTCGATGTCGAGAATGGCAACCTTGCCAAGTCGCGAGAGACGGTGTGCAGCAATTGCCGTGTTGTTCAGGTAACAAAATCCGCCAAACACACGGCTCTCGGCATGATGGCCTGGCGGTCGTACCAGGGCATAGGCAAAGTGGCGACCCTCGGCTATCTGCTCGGCCGCGGTGAGTGCACAGTCCACCGCCGCACGTGCGGCAATGTAGGCCTGCTCGTTGAGCGGTGTGAAGGTATCAATGCAGTAGTAACCCGCCTGCAGGTCCAGGGCTTTTGGTGGGGATGCGGCATTCCGCACCGGAAATACATAGGGGTAAATGGAGTTTTCAGGCTTGATGCCAGCGCAGGCTTTTTTCAGATAGTTAACCAGGTTCCGGTTGTGCACTGCTGTAATATGGCTGTCAGGAAAATGCCTGGCAGCGAGTCGCTCAAAGTTGGATGAGTTCTCTATCTCCCGCATGATCGCACGTACCCGCACCGGCGCTTCGACATAGCCGCGATCCCGAACCTGGTGGATCTCGTGGTGTTCGTTGACGACAAGCGCAATGGGATCCTGCCTGACAGTTCGCTCGACACGAACCTGTTTGACGTAGCGGGCAGGGCGAATGTCGATTGGGTCTGACCTGAACGAAGCCAGTACGGCCGTGACGTAATCGGCAGGACACAAGCCCGCGTACTTGCGTTCCAATATGGCCCGCACCACGCGCTTGGCTACGGCGCGTTTGAGCGGTGTACCACGGTCCAGGTCATCATAAACAAGGTGAGGCATGTCCAGGTCGCCCGGGTTGAGCGGTCGCTCGTAATCCGTGTTGGCAATGGGGCGCGCACCAAACTGTTCATAGAACCTGAGTCTGCCCTTGTTTTGCTGGGCCAGTTCCGGGGTGCTGGTAGCGATGTCATCATCAGGCAGGCATTCAAAAAAGAGACCATGGGCGCGAAGCAGCAGCGATTCTTCACGCACGCGTTGGTAGAGCGCACCGCCAATGCCGCGGCTGGTCAGTCCACGCGCTGAGGCAATGTAGTCCAGGTAGCAGAAGTGAGCTTCCGGGTCATGCATCAGAACGGCGAACCCCAACACTTTGGCGCGTCCATCCTCGGCCGCATACAGCGTTGTCTTGAAACGCTTGGCAAATGGGTTGAGCAACTGTTCCCGTACCGCGTCATAGTCCCTGTCAGCAACATCATCAAACTGTTGCAGCATGATTTTTTTCACCTGCTCCAGCGCGTGGCGGTTGGCAGGATGGATATCGTCATGGATGGTTCGGATTCTGAACATCAGTTACTCCTTGGGAACAACATTGAACCACTCAGGGATGCCTCGCCGTAGCCAGGGAACCAGCAGCCAGCAAAGGGCGGGGACGAATGCGCTGGCACCAACCACAACGCTGTAGGCGCCCGTGGGGTCTGTATCCAGTAGTTGTTGGTAGATGGCGCTACCGGCAGCTTCGGACAGGGAAGAAGACAGGTTGGAAAGCGACATTAAGAGGGCGAAGACCGACGCTGCTGCAATCAGCGGCGCTCGCCGCGCTGCGATATCGAGATGGATCATGGTGCCTGCCATGTACGACATGCCGGTAACGCAGGCGATAGCCCACGCCATGTAACTGTCAGGTTCGTCCAGCCACAGGTAGAGCAGGTTACCAGC
>CAYGNA010000426.1:0-3844 GCA_964351065.1 uncultured Pseudomonadales bacterium | reverse complement strand
GTGACATTGACGGGCGGTCTTACCGCACCGACCCACTCGGCCATCGCCAGCCAGAGCGCAATACCCGGTCCCCGTTCACCAGCACATTGAAACCAGCCACTCGAAGGTGTTGAAATCACCCACTCAGGTTTCCCGGGTGCGCCCTCGTAGTGGCCAACAACTTCATAGGCCCGCGCATCAGGTTCAAGTTGTCCTGCAATCTGCATCGACACCCGGTCACCGTCTTTCAGTTGGTCTGCAACCTTGCTGCCAACAAGCATGACCGGCGCTGGCCAGGGTTCAAGGCCATCCATTGCATTGAGCGCAACCAGTTCGCCAGACGGATGCCGCGTCAAGGCAAGCACACCAACCGCACCCTGCTCCAGCAGCGATGTAATGAGGCTGCGCTGGCCACCACTTCGCAGAACACTGGCACCTCGAGTATTTACTTCAACCAACGCAACTTTGCCGGCGAGGTTGCGCTGGCTACCGGTGTCCTGCACCCGCACCAGGTCACCCCTGCATTCACCCGTGCGCGGCCACCAGAGTGGATAAGCAACCATCGATTCGCCGTTTACGGTCAACTGGTGCTGCTCGAGAAAGTATTGCTGCAGAGAAAAAGGCACCTTGCGGGTGTCGAAACCTGCTGCACCCAGGCGTGTGGCAAGCCAGTCTGCAGTGGCAAGATCTGCTGAGGTGGCGGTCTGGTGAAACCCGAAGTCAGAATACTGCACAACACTGTTATATAGCTGATGGCCGTTCATTACGTCCTTCCCGTTTTGCCCCATTCCTCTCAACGCGTAACCTGCTGCGCCGCCCAGCAACGCCAACCGAAGTACTTGCCTGCGCGATAGATTCATGCTGGAAACACAATGTCCATGTCGAGGAATTCCTGGGCATTATCAGAAAAGAACAGGTTGAGCTCTTCTTCAGTAAAGGAGATGCCGTACTCTGCACCTTTGGTGGTAAAAACCTCAACCCAGGCACGCTCTGACCAGTCACTGGCATACACGGGAAAGTCACTGCCAAACATGATCTTGTGTCTTGCAGGCGTATCGAGCATTCGACGCACTGCCGCCAGCACGTTGCCAGTCGGATCAACAAACATGTCCGATTGCCAGTCGCCGATATCCATGAACATATTGTGTTTTGCACCGCACAGACAGATGGCTTCCTCGGTCCAGTGGGGCGCGCCACCGCTGGTCAGCGCTATATTCAGATTCGGGAAATCGTTCGCCACATCCTCAAAATACAACGGATGGCAATACCGGGAATTATGCGAGCTGCCAATAATCGAACAATTGGGCCCAATCGGTATGCCGAGCTCGGAGCAAGTTTCATAGATTGGATAACAATGCTCTTTGTCGTTTGGTGCAAAACCAAAAAAATGGGGTGCGAATTCACCCATACCAACAACGCCAAGCTCTTCAACTGACCGCCGCAGCAGTGCAATACCATCCTTGCCACGCCGCGGGTCGATCGCTGCACACAGCAGAAAGCGGCCTGGGTAGGCGTCCACCACGCCTTTCAGTTGTACAAGCTGATGCCAATGATCAACCCGAAGCTTTTCGCCGGTGTAATCAAAATCCATGGCGTACAGAACTGCCGCATCAATGCCGGCTTCATCCATCTGATCCACAAACCGGCGCCCCTGTTCCATGATGCCAGGGCCATATTCTCCGCTACCTTCACCGCGCCGCTCCCGCAGTGCCGCGATGCGGTATTCTGTATCTGACAAGGGCTGCCTGGGTGCCTGTCGCCGCCTGTTGGTCTTGGCCTTACGCTCAAAAATTGCCCCTTTGAACCATTCACGTGACTGAAGATGAACGTGCGCGTCTATCCAGGGTGCCAACTTCTTTACTTCACTCACTGATCCACCTCCGTTCGTTTTTGCAAGAGTGAGCGGCGCACCAGAAAAGATCGCCGCTGCGCCAGCGCCGGCCGTCGACAGGAATCTGCGTCTGGTCCAACCCACTCTCAATTCTCCTTCAGGTCATGTGAACCCAACCGATGCTCAAATGCCAGACATGGTATAAACGAATAGCTTCTGCTTGCGCAACGATAACCGCGCCGGCATCCATATTGCATGGCTTCATAATTTACAATAATTGCGGCCAGCGATGCACAAGTGTGAACCATCATTCTCCAGATTGACCAGAACTCGCCAAATCATGATCGACACTGGTGCAGATTCACCGCAGTACCTGCGATTTGTCTTTTGCATCCTCGTCACAACCGCGGCCACTTTTAGTGCATCCAGTCTGAGTGCAGAGGCAGCCCGTGATGTCACCCAGGAAAGCCAGCGAGAACGCGGCAGGATCCTGCTGAAGCGGAATCCGATTGCGTCGGAATACCTGGAGATTGGGCGACTCGGACTGGGCGCCAGCGGCGACGACGATGCGGAGGCGGTGGACTTTCGCAGCCAGTTTCGCCTGAAGCCACTGAAAGCCGAGCAAAAACTGCTGTCCAGCCGCGTAAGCTGGAGTTACCAGGGCCAAAGCGGCGAACCTGTGCCTGGCGGACAAATACACCTTGGCTACGCAAGTCGGGAAATAGCTGGCCAACTACAGGTGACCTCAAACGCCTCATCCCGCGTGACCAGCCACTATCAATCCAGGTGGCTGAGCGACTTCGCCACGTCTGCTGCCGGCACACCACTGGCACTGCTGGGATACCCCCGGTTTACCGAGGATCAGTTCACCGCCCGAAACAATGAGATTCGCTGGCGATTTGATGTGACAGAGATGCTCCCGGTCACGCTCAGTTACGAAGGTGTCCTGACCAACTATGCGGATGAGTCCTACCGCAACAGAATGGAATACCAGGTTGCTGCAGGTGCGGTATCTTCACTTGCAGTGGACGAAGGTGCTGGCTCCATCGTTTCAGCTGTTTCAAATAACGCTCGCCTGCGTCGTTACTTTCACACGATGGATACTACCCGTGATATCCAGCGCCACCAGATATCGCTATCGTGGCAGGACAGGGTCAGACTGCATCTTTACTCGAGTTCCTGGGTCAACCAGCGCGACTGGTCCCCCTGGAATTTTGTCGATCGCGGTCTCGATATTACGTACAAACTGGATGATCCCTATGTGCCCGAACTCAGCCTCGGCAATAACGTAGACATCACAGACATTGGCACCTCGGAATTTGCAAACTACCGCCCTTCCCTGCTCGAGACCACAGACCGTGACAGGGGCCTGCGATTGGATATCGATCACGAACTCGCCGCCACGGGTACACCTGTCTGGATCTCGAGCGGTATTCTCTATCGATCCAAGCGCAGAAACGTATCGCACAGTCGGGAAGTTTTTTTACCAACGCCGAACACCACGTTGTCACTCGCTGAAGTAACCGATGGCGCCGGCGCCACGCTGATCATTGAGAACCGGTATTTACTACCCGCCGGACTGAACGTGCCACAGGCAGAGAGTCTGGTCGACACCGCTGGCGACACGCTGTTTACCTTTGTGCCGGACGCATCGTTTCTGGAGAGCCTGCAGGAGATTTTTGAATCTAAAGAAACAGTTTCCGCGTTATACATTGCCCTGGAACAACAACGAATTCGCTGGCGATGGGAAGCCGGACTTCGATATGAGGCTACCTCAACCGGCTCAACGGGCTCGGTCACTGGCCCGCCTGATATCCTGGCCAACCTCGATGGCGAGATCATTCCAAGCTTGCAGATCAACAATCGCCTGGTTCAGGAAACCTTCCCGAAGTTTGACGCCTATCGTGTCACCGGACAACGTCGCTATCACCACCTGGTGCCTAATGTGACAATCCGCTTCGCGCCACGCGACGCGCTTTCGCTACGCGCTTCATGGCACCGCTCGCACATGCGACCCCAGAACTTTGATACCGT
>CAYGNA010000425.1:0-3859 GCA_964351065.1 uncultured Pseudomonadales bacterium | reverse complement strand
CAACTGGATTTAGCCGCACCGGCGACGCAGTAAATCCAATGCTCGCAGGCGGCGCTGGCTCCACGGTAAGCGACTACGCGAAGTTTCTGACAATGTTGATCAGTGGCGGCAGCTACAAAGGAGCGCAGGTACTCTCCGCTGGCGCAATTCGCGAGATGCATGCCAACCAAACCGGCGAAGCCCCAATAACCCAGGCTTCCAAAGATCGGCAAACCCGACAGTCACGATATGGTATTGGCAACTGGGTTGACAAGCTGGATGCCAAGGGGGACTCAAATCAAAACAGTTCTCCCGGCGCCTTCGGCATGCGCCCCTGGATCGACTGGGACAGAAACCTGTTTGGCATTTTCTTTATCGACCGGCGAACCGCAAAACACGAGTATTCGGGCGACGTTTACGAACTCATTGATCTCGTCCACGCCGCTACTGACTAACGATGGGCTGCCATCGCCAGAGGAAAACGAACGCTTGAGGGCAAAGCAGAGTCTTGTCGCAACTAGCTCCGCTCAACCATCTCCAGCGCGCTGGCCAGACAGCGGGCGACGGGCTCCAGCAGTTCTGGCGCTGTGTGTTCGGGCCCGTCTGCAACCGTATGGCCAAAGGCGTTATAGCCCCAGAATCCAAATGCCGGATACCCTGCTTTGACATAGGCTTGCAGTTCACCGGCAAACCGCGCCGACTGGGGCTCGAGATCGGCAATAGGCTCAAATGCTTTTTTCAGTACTGGCGTCAAACCGGGGACAGCACCAAAGTTCCTGACACCACTGCGGCTGACAGAGCGCTCATACGTGCCATCTTCCCTGGCGCGCCATTCCCAGGTTGATACGCCTGAACCCAGGTGAAGCCAGGCGGCAACATCCCCGGGTGGGGGCACTACCTCGTCCACAAGCAACCTGGCACCAGCACCGTCCTGTTCGTGGCCTGTATTGGTACAAAACAGATACCTCGCATCCGGTTTTCGACGCCCTACCCATTCTGCCAGACCAAGCAATACAGCAAGCCCACCCGCACGCTCGCCGCCGCAACGAAACATGCCACTCTGCGGGGTCGTTATCACTATCTGTTTCTGGCCGGCGCCAATAGACGCTGAGACGTTAAGCGCCTCGGCCCCTTGTTCTTCACGCCCCTGCACAACCAGCCGGGCCAGGTCACCACGCTTTGCTGCAGCAACCACAGCTTCGTGCTTGCCAGCAACGCCTACCAGCGGTATGGGGCACCATGCCTTCTGCCCGTATGCGCCGTGCGCACCCCGCCCGGTGAGCTCTTTGGTTCGATAGGTAAGCACCATCACCACAGCGAGCGCACCTGCCTGCGCAGCGGCAACAGCCTTCTCTTTGAATGCCTTATCAACAACCGGGCGCCGCATCTGTACTTCTGCGACCCAGATTTTTCCTTTTAAAACGGCCAGGTCTTCTCCCTCTGCGAGCATTCGCATGGGCGCGTGAATGCCTGTCGGGGGAGTCGCCACTGGATACCATTCGGGGTCCGCCCTGTAACGACTACTGCCCAGTTCAAGGAATCCTGCTGTGACCTCAAAGAGATTCATGCTGACAGGGTGAAAAGCTGCCTTTAGACCATAGCTCTCGAACTGATTGTGTATCCAGTCGGCGGTCTGCAAATCGCCAGTAGTTCCCGTGCGGTGCTCGCCTATTTGCGTGTAGTGCAAGACGTGATCATACAAATGATCACCCGATAGTGGATCCCTCTTTCTATCAGTCGCCAACACTCGAAAAGGCGGCAACATCAAAGCCGCACCGGTACCGGCTATCAGCTTGGACAGGTCGCGCCTTTTCACAGCACATCCTCCAGAAAAGCCATGGCATTGGTTGAGAAAAAGGCGCGGATTTCCTGATCTGTAAAGGCAAAACCATAGTCACCCGCGCGATTGATGACCACGTCAATCCAGTCCCGCGGATGGTACATTGCAGTCATTACAGGAAAGTCTGACCCATACATCACTTTTCCCCTGGCATCACTATCAAAACAGCGGCGCAGGAATGAGAGAAACAACTCGATGCCATCTTTTTCCCTTCGCGGCCAGTCTGCGGTATCCAGATAGATGTTTTCGTACTCGCTGGCCAGCCTGATCGCATCTGTAATTGGTTCGAGCGACTGACCTGGGTTACGCGGTCGGCCGGCGCCCGCAAGACATATCTTCAGATCGGGAAAGTCCTTCGCAACCTGCTCAAAGGTGTTGGGCAAGGTATAGGGCGAGGGCCCTTCACAATTGCCAACAAACGGCACACTAAACTCGACACATTTTTCGTATAGCGGATACATTTGTGGGTCAGATGGATACATCCTGAACTGCTGCAGGACAACTTCACCCAGGCCCTTGAAACCAAAATCCTTGATAGCAATCTCGAATCTTCGGACCGCATCCGCCTCACCTGATCGCGGATCGATACCGACCATCGAGATCATGCGCGAACCATATTTTTGGCGCACCCTGATGCTGTCTTCCATCATCCGGTCGAAACCTGCGCGAAAATAGCGCCCGATACTGGACGGCTTGGCAGAATGATCCACCATCTGGTGGATCGCGATGTCAATCCCGGCCTGATCGAGTTCTGTGTAGAGAAACTCGGTTCTCAGGTCCATTGAAGTTCTGGACTGGTAGTCTTTGTAGCGCGCCAGATTTTCCGCAAACCCGGCTATCGATGTATCCCATTCCATACTCTGCATGGCCTTAATGGCCGCTTCGTCACTAACGAGGCGAATATCGGGTACGTCCGTGCCGGTCCAGAGTTCAACGTCGGTTATGTGAATCTCAACGTCAAACGTAGGTGTACTAACGATGTCCTTAAGCGCTCGATTCCCTGTTACACCGGCAGTGACACAGCCCGTCAATGACGGTGCCGCCGTTATGGCGGCACCCAGCGCAACAAATTCCCGGCGTGACAACATCTTGGCATCCCTCTCTGTGGTAACCTCTTCAGGCAGCATCAACTTACAAAGAAAGATTAGCAGTCAAAATACACGGAACACAATATCACTCGCAACTAATTGTATATATTGGCTTTATTGAATTTTTTTGACATTACACCGGTAAGTTTGATAAGAGAGGATCGGCTTTACAGGATGCAAACACTACATCTGGAAACCTGGTCAGCCATTGTATTGCCGGGGATACACAATCCATAGTTAGCAACCATGACGCCTTTTTAGGACTGCCCAGCAACGAACTGCGATCCTTGAGGCAATGGCCTCCAATCAACTTCGCTGTTAGGATAGATACCTCCAAATCAGCAATTTCACCTCAGGATTTGGCCGTAAACAGCAGAACTGGAGGAGTCAGTATGCATATCAACCTTTCACGTCGATTCCAGGGATGGCTCGTCTTCGGAAGCCTGATAGTTACGCTTGCTGTACCTGCGCAGGCTGGCATAGTAAATGTCACGCTGACAGAAGCACCGATCTTTGGCGCCACTGCAAACCCAGGGATGACGTTTTCAGGTAGCCTGGAAGTCACCGGCTACAGTGGCACTGGCGCCGGGGTATTTGAAGTGACAGGCGCCTCATTTGAACTTGCAGACGCTTTGGGAGCGTCGATCACTTTCGACACGACCGACCCGGGCCAGTTTCTGCTGCTGGACGGCTCCCTGTTCGCCGAGTTCGACGCGAGCGGTAACTTGCTCGACTTTGTCGATAATGGCGATGGCCCTACCACCGCCGGCTGGGGAATCCAGAACTACTTCTACATCGGCGAAGCGGCAGGCACAACCAAGTATGAGTTGTTCTTCGATAACTCATCGGCAGGCGGCAGCTTCTGGACGCTGTTTCCCAGAACCAAGACGGCCGGCCCTGGCGATTTTGGTCTTGAATACGGCAGCATGTTCCGTTCTGGCACCTATGCAAC
>CAYGNA010000424.1:0-3871 GCA_964351065.1 uncultured Pseudomonadales bacterium | reverse complement strand
AGTGAACATTTTGTGGATGTGGTCGCAACCCCGCCAAATGGGGGCGTGACAGACATTTTTATAACTGACGTGTCGGAAAGAGTCGCGCTGGGTCGACAGATCCAGGGCCTGCAGCAGCCTGGCAAGAAACTGCTCAATCAGGTTCACATGTCGAACACCACCATGATGGGTTACACCGACCTGATAGCCGTGATGCTGGAAGAAGATGAACCTGTCATCGGCGAGCGACTCGCTATGGTAAAACGGTATCTTAAGGAGGTCAGCCGTGCCCAGGAGAGTATTGATCGACTGCTTAAGATAGCGCGTTTTGGTAAGCGGCCTGATGCAACCGTGGTACCGCTGAGTCGACGCCATGTGGTAGTCGTCGATGATGAGCCTGCTATCACAGAGCTCATGGCAGAGCTGATGCGGGGGTTGAAACACCGGGTCACCGTTTTTGCGGACGCAACCACGGCATTGGCATTTTGCCTGGAGAATATCGAAGACATTGACCTGCTCATTACTGATTACCGCATGCCAGGGCTGGGTGGTCGAGCCCTGGCAGACGCCCTGCATGAGGCCAGCGCGACGCTGCCTGTCGTGCTATGCGCTGAGGAAACCATTACCATTGATCAGGCGCGACAGCTATATCACTGCCGCAAGCCT
The DNA here is from genome assembly GCA_964351065.1 of uncultured Pseudomonadales bacterium. Taxonomy (GTDB): domain Bacteria; phylum Pseudomonadota; class Gammaproteobacteria; order Pseudomonadales; family Azotimanducaceae; genus JANQJA01. The sequence continues at coordinate 3,226 of CAYGNA010000424.1, read as the reverse complement.
ATCGATATCAATGACTTGATCCAGATGGTGGTCGAACTGATTTAGCGAAGCGGGGGAAGTATGGCGTCTAGTCAACCGCTGCTGCCAGTGTTTGGCCGATCGGTCGATGCAGAACCAAATCGCACCATGGGTCAAGGTCCGTCGGCTCGTTGTTGATAATCACCAGTCTCGCACCCTGTTCTTTGGCCAGGCGAGGGAAACCCGCCGCCGGATACACGACAAGTGAAGATCCCATCACAAGAAACAGGTCACACCCCGTGATAGCCATTTCTGCACGCTGCATTTCATCCACAGGCATAGCCTGGCCAAACGAGATAGTTGCCGTCTTGATGATGCCACCGCAGGACTCGCAATACGGTACAACTTCGTCGGGCAAGAATGTGTTCCGGATGTCTTCGAGTTCGTAGCGCGCCGCACATTTGAGACAGGTGGCGTAGTTGGCGTTACCGTGCAGTTGGATTACCCGATCCTCTGGAACCCCCGCTTTCTGGTGAAGCCCATCGACGTTTTGCGTAATGACATGTGACAGCTTGCCCATCCGATACAGGGCAGCAACGGCCAAGTGACCTGCATTGGGCGCGGCATTCCCCATCGTGTCAGCACCAGCAAACTTCCGCCGCCAGGATTCACGCCTAACGTCTTCCGAACCAACGAAGTCGCGGAAATCGATGGGTGACACCTTCTTCCAGACTCCGTTTGGCCCACGAAAATCCGGTATGCCTGACTCAGTGCTGATGCCAGCACCCGTAAAGGCCACAATGCGTCTGGCCTCTCCAATCATACGCCGAAACGCATACAGTTCGTTGTCTTCCATTATGCTGCTCCCTGACTTTTCACCCTGCAGACGAGACACGTAAGCAGGTGTACCAAGTCAACCACATTATTCACAACATTAAGATGCCACAGCTACCCGTGCCAGTGCCACTTCAGTTACCATCGCCTCATGGGAATCTATGACAAATATATATTACCTCGCCTGCTCAACGTGGCGATGAAATCACCGGAGTTCGGGCAACTGCGGCGGCGTCTGGTGCCTCTTGCAGAGGGCAGGGTGCTTGAACTGGGCATTGGCTCCGGTCTGAATCTGCCGTTCTACCAGAAAGGTGTGCGTATTGTTGGCGTTGACCCCTCGCTGGAATTGCAGCAGTACGCCAGGGAAGTCGCCCGGGAATCTGGTACAGACGTCGAGTTTATTGCTGATTCAGCGGAGAACCTGCCGCTGGAGGACAACAGCTTTGACAGTGCGGTCATTACCTGGACGCTCTGCACCATCCCTGATCAACATGCTGCACTTGCTGAAGTACGCCGTGTTCTCAAGCCAGGGGGAAAGCTGATTTTTGCCGAACATGGTCGGTCACCTGACCCAGCGGTAGAGCGGTGGCAACACAGGCTCAACCCTGCCTGGCGAGTGATCGGCGGAGGCTGCAACCTCAATCGCCGGCCCGATGAGTCATTGCTGCGCGCTGGCTTTGTGTTTGATGAGTTGGAAGAGGGCTATCTCGAAGGTCCCAGGTGGGCAACCTATAATTATCGTGGTGTCGCCTGCCTGGCCTGACGTCGTTTCCTGGACGGGGACTAGCCCTGCCCGCGCTGCTCAGCCAGCACACTAAAAGCAGTCGGTGGCCGATCCCTGATGTGGGTAGCAACACGCGTTGCACATTCAAATGGTGTGGCAAGCGAAGTATCAACCTCCAAGTCGTAGACACCATGTGCATGGCAAACTGCAAGATGCCCACGCGCTGTACCAGGGAATCGCCCTGGGCGACCACGCTCACGCTCACCAATCACCGCAACCGGGCACATAACACCGACAAAATAGACGTTCAGATCAGCGAAAACTGTGAGGTAGTCATCCAGAAATGCCGGTTCCAGGATGATGTCATCAATAATGACGTTGTTACCTTCCCGGGCCATCGCACCAATAGCCCGGCGCATGCCGCGCAGGATGCGCTGGCCGGTTTCGCCAAACCGGATGAGGGTGTACGGTCGTTCCACATCGGTGACAGGTACCACATTAAGCCCCCGGTCGCCGTCTGTACCAGCAGGCGAGTTAAGGCCGCGAAATCTTGCTGGCATGCCATCGCGAAACTGATCCAGTGCCATATGCAGATACGGCTCGACGAGCACCTCCTGCAACGCATGGGCGAGCGTGGTTTTGCCTGCACTGGATGTGCCGTTCAGAAAGATTATTCGACCTGTAACCATTATCAACCTGTCTTGGCCTCAAAACGGCGCTAATGCTTGCACAGATTGCCGGCAAGCGACAGGGGCACTGTTGACAAGGTCATTTGGCAAGGTCATGTGACAGGGTCATTCGCAAGCAGGGAGACCAAACGGGGTACACTGGGATTATGCGAAAGGATCATCGGCCGCTCTGGCTCAAATTATTGCAGGACAGGTTAAACGGCTTGTATGTCGATCACTTTTGTCGGCCCCAGTTTGACGTTGCGGGTGCTGACCTGCGGGTAATGAACCCGCGCCACCTGCAAGTTTCCGGCCCAAAAATCTGCGTTGGCGACCATGTTCATTTTATGGCCCTCCCTGATAAACCGGTACGACTTGCCGTATTTGAGGGATTGGGTGAGATCAATATTGGCAGCTACTCGATTATCAATCCTGGCGTAAGAATCTCCTCAGCGGCATCAATTTCAATTGGCCACAGCTGCATGTTGGCCATGAACTGTTATTTATCTGACGCCGACTGGCACGACCTGGCGCACCGCATCTATGCACCCGGTATCACCCGGCCAATTGTGCTTGGTGACAACGTCTGGATAGGGGACAGTGCGCTGGTCACCAAAGGCGTGACCATCGGTGAAAACAGCATCGTCGGTGCCTGGTCAGTTGTAACCAGGGACGTGCCTGCCAATACCATTGTGGCGGGAAACCCCGCTCGAGTGATCAGGGAGTTGGACGTGAGCCACCTGACGATGCGGCGCGACCTCTTTACCAGCGAAGAGCCATATGCCCGGTTTGAACAACGTTACGTCGAGGATCAACTTGGCCCAAACCGCGCGCTGGACTGGTTGCGGGCGATAATTCGGCCAGGCAGGGAGGACTAGATGAGATTTTCGCCAAACGCATCGAGGTAGCGCAGTGCGAAATCAGCCAGCGTAAAGTTGTAGCGCTGGGTTTCCGGGCTTTCCAGATTATAGATAGCCGCCAGCGTACCGATCCTTGCGCACTTCAACGCGTCAAAATCCTGCAACAAGCCATAGACATAACC
>CAYGNA010000423.1:0-3881 GCA_964351065.1 uncultured Pseudomonadales bacterium | reverse complement strand
TTCTGATAGGAACAGTTGAGCCGGAATATCCTGCTGGCGCCGTTGATAACAGGGAAAACGGTTGGGTCGTTGTGGAGTTCACCGTAAATGAAGAGGGGTTTGTGCGGAACCCGGTTGTTGCCGAAACGACTTCAGAGCTTTTTAATGCGGCTGCCATTAGCGCTGCCAGTCGCTTTCGATTTGCACCGCGCTTTCAGGACGGCAAGCCCATTGCAACACCGGGTGTACGCAACAAAATTTCGTTTAATATCGTCAACGAGATGCAGCCTTAAAAAAACCAGGGAGGTGATCCTGTGTGGCGAGAAGCCAGTGACCTGATGGCAGGTCGAAAACAATGATGCTGATCGTAATGATGGCAGGTGCTCTGAGTGGATAGCTTCGATAATCTTGCAGCCGCGATGGCTGTCGGTATGGGCCCTGCATGGCATGCAGCGCACACGCCGATGCAAAGCGCGATTGTGCTTGGCGACGACCTGTTGACGTATCGTGACCTCAACGCCTCAGCAAACCGGTTGGCAAGGGCGTTGCGTGCGGCGGGTCTGGCTGCAGGTGATAGTCTCGCCATCATCTGCCGCAATCGAATTGAATTCCCGATTGGCTACTTTGCTGCGCAGCGAATTGGCGTGCGGATCACGCCGGTGAACTGGCATCTCACGCCCGATGAGGTGGCCTATATTCTGGATGATTGTGCGGCCACTGCAGTCATCATTGATGTCGAACTGGCGGAGTTGGCACAAGCCATTGCCGACCGGGTGCCGCAACTCAAGGCTGCGCTCTGTGCGGGTGGTGAGGTGGCGGGTTTTGTTGATCTCAAACAGTTCTGTCGGCCGTTTTCGGAGGGCGACATAGAGGACCCGATATTTGGGCCACAAATGTTATATACGTCCGGTACCACGGGGCGGCCGAAGGGGGTTATTCGCAAACCACATGGCGTCAGTTCAAGAGCCCGGCGACATTTTTTGCCCGATCATGCCAGGGTGCTCTGTACGGGGCCGCTGTATCACGCGGCGCCACTTTCCCAAAACATGGTGCAACCAGTTACCCAGGGCAAGACAGTTGTCATCATGCCGCGGTTCGACGCAGAAGAAACCCTGCGGCTCATTGAGCGCCACAACATTACCCATTCACACATGGTTGCCACCATGTTCCACCGGATGTTGTCACTACCGTTTGAAATCCGGCATCAATATGACCTCGCGTCGCTTGAAACCATCTGGCATGGCGCGGCGCCTACCCCTGTGCACGTCAAGCACGCCATGATCGAATGGCTGGGGCCAAAACTTGACGAGTATTACGCAGCAACAGAGACAGGTGGCACCGAAATCAGTTCTGCAGAGTGGCTAAGGAAGCCGGGCAGTGTTGGTTTGCCAGAGGAAGGACAGGAGATTTCCATCCTGGATGAAAACGGACAATTGCTGCCAGCGCTGGAAGTTGGCACTGTCTATTTTAATGCCGCACTTTCTGGTGGATTTGCCTATCACGGCGACGAGGCCAAAACACGGTCAGCGTTTGTAGGTGATCGCTACACCCTTGGTGATCAGGGTTACCTGGATGATGATGGTTATCTTTTCCTCACTGGCAGGAGCGCTGAAGTCATTATCTCAGGTGGTGTAAACATTTATCCGGCGGAAGTGGATGCGGTGCTGCTGATGCACCCCTCGGTGCTGGATGCCGCTGTGGTCGGTGTGCCAAATGAAGAATTTGGTGAAGAAGTGAAGGCAGTGGTTGAACTCAAACCCCTGGTCAATGTGTCATTGTCACTGGCAGAAGAACTGATTGAGTTCTGTCGCGGCCGCCTGGCGCATTTCAAATGTCCCAGATCCATCGAGTTTGTTGATGAGTTGCCGAGGAGTGACGCCGGGAAGGTTTTTCGCCGTCGTGTGCGCGATCGGTACTGGACCTAGTTACCGGGTTTAGTCCGGACAAAGCGGCAAGCCAGGCTTAGCCGGGATCGGTAAAGGCAAGCCGCAATTCCGGGACACCACTTACAGGTATCCAGACATAGGCACTTTGGCCATATTTAATGGCCAGCGCATCGGCCTGCTCCTGATTGATGCCGAGTAGCAGATAGCTGTCTTCTGACCATTTGCCATTGGGGTCTTCGCTCCGGCCAACAAAATAGTTGAGTCGCATGATTTCAACGTCAGCCAGAAGGTTAGCCTGACGGTCATAGTTTTCGTCGAGGGGCAGTGGATTGCTGCCGGGGTTCCAGGCGGTAATAAATGCGCTCGTTTCTACATTGAAGCTCAGGTGCAGCACGCGGATACCGTCGTTTTGTTCGCCAATCTTCAGAACCAGTGGCGGGTCGTCATCAACGATGTATTCGGTCGCCTTGTAGGCGTCCAGCAGATCTTCTGTCAGGGGTGGATGGGTCATGGCCAAAGGATAACATTATCGAAACGATTCGGCCCCCGGTTGCGTACGTCACAGGTGCAACGCCAGGTGCCTCTTCGTCGTTAACGCCTTACAATGTCTGGATGATGACTCGACTTCGAAGGTGGTTTGGGTTCCCAACGGCAGACGATGATCTTGTCGACCTGCTGCGTGTTGCGCAGGAAGATGCAGAGATCAGGCGGCATCTGTTGTTGATTCTGGAACAGCCCGATTTCCAGCGTCAGTCGCTTATCAACTCATGGATTGAAGAATTGCGCCTTTCGGCGGCCCCTGTATCCCTTGTCAGAGCGCTCACCTCCCTGGCAAACAATGATCGTGCCCGCATTGCACTGGCGATACTCAGGGGCAATTCCAGTATTCCACAGGCCGAAGCTTAGCCTGACCTTCGTCAGGTCAGACTTGAAAAACCTGTGTGCCCCCAAAGAAATGGTCCTATAATCGTTCAATCGGTCGGCTATACCGGGCGATACTGAATTCGATAGAGAATTCGATAAAGAATTCGATAGAGAAGTCGAAAGAGAATTCGATGAGCTTACCAATCACCTGCGGGCGCGTCGCAACACACGTTGTGCTCGTGGTCTGTCTTTCACTTTGTGCTGCGCAACTGGCGTTTACCTCGCCAGTGTCTTGCGTGTCCGCGCTCTACACGACTGACATCGACACTGACGATGCGCCTACAGGCGATGATCTCTCTGCCACCAGGCTGCCTGAACTGGTGCAGGAAAGCTGGGCCAGCGGCACGCTCGTATTTGTACCAATGCCAGCACGCACAGTGGTGCGTCTGGTGGTTGGCCCACGCCTCACGCGAGGTCCACCAAAACTCTCTGCCTGAAAACATGAATTTTCTTTTGGCTATGTCCGTCCAGGTGGCGTTGATGCCAGATTAGACGGCAAGGAGAGTGACAAGATGAACGAATTTAATACCCTGAAAACGGTTGGGCTTGGCAAGATTGAAGATATTCAGCGACCAATAGCTGGAGATGCAGAAGTCGGGCTGGATAGCAGCGCACGGGAGGTCTTCACGGACTTCAACCTGGAACACCCGTTTATGCTGGAAGAATCTACAACGGTGAATAATGCCATCGAAATGATGCAGCGTGAGCACGTGCGACGCAAGCTTGTGATCGACCGCAATGAACGTCTGCGCGGTGTAGTGAGTCTGTCCGACCTGATGTCTGCCAAGGTGATCAAGGCGCTTGAGGCAACCGGCCTGAAGCGTGATGACCTCACCATTGCTTCTGTTATGGTCCACAAGGACACGCTGCAAGCCGTGGAGTTGAAAGAGTTTGAGCACGCGCGGATTGGCGATGTACTGATGACCATGAAGCAGTTTGGTGAAGAGCATCTGCTGGTTGTGGATGCTGCCAATGATAGGTTGTGTGGCATTGTGTCTACCACTGACATCGCACGCAAACTGCACCAGGCGGTTACGATCGACGAGAGGGCAACAACCTTCTCGGAGATTTACAAATCGATCCGCGCCTGAC
>CAYGNA010000422.1:0-3888 GCA_964351065.1 uncultured Pseudomonadales bacterium | reverse complement strand
ACGTCATTGCATGTCTGGTACACCTTTCCGCGGCTGCAGGGTGGTGAGAGGATCGTATTTGGCGACTGAGCCAAAACCGGGCGAGCAATCTGTGATGGGTAAATCGTTATCGACGGTCTTGGGTACACCAATGCAGGTGATGGGATAGTTGACCTCCCGACTGAACTGGGCAAACTTGTTGGCGGTGTCCTGGGAATCACCGCCACCGTTGTAGAAAAAGTACCCGATGTCATGGGCACGAAAAACGTCAATAAGTCGCTCGTATTCGGCCCTGTTTTCGTCAATACCTTTGAGCTTGTACCTGCACGAGCCAAATGCACCTGCTGGCGTGGACCGGAGCCCTTTAATTGCCGCCGCAGACTCGCGCGAGGTATCAATGAGTTCTTCGCGCAGGGCACCGATAATGCCATTTTTTCCTGCCAGCACTTTGCCAAAGCGCGGATCCGCACGTGCCGTTTCAATAACGCCGCACGCGCTGGCATTAATCACTGCAGTGACGCCACCAGACTGCGCATAAAATACATTCTTGCCACCCATCATCCGTTTCCTTAAATGCCTTTCACTGTTTCACTAATCAGCCAGTCAACCACCTGGTTCAGCGCTTCGGCCTGGAGACACCCAGCATCCAGTGCCTCGTTCAAACCACGCAGCTGTCCATGCGAACTGGAGACATCGCTCAGAATTGAATGCAGATTGGCAATTTCAGCCTGACATCCAAGCGCTTCTGCGTCTTCTGCGACAAAGTTTGACAATTCTTCAAGCAGTGCTGCAAACGGCACAACCTCACCTTTGGCCAGATCAATCATGCCTTCATCAAAAGAATAGCGCATTGCGCGCCAGCGATTCTCTTTAACCAGCATATCCGCGTATACCCGCCAGCGCTGATTGTCACGACGCAGTCGGTACAGCATACGCATAAGACAAACCGTCAATGCCACCAGCGACACCGTATGATCGACGTTGGTGCACATGTCCATGATTCGTGTTTCAAGCGTCGGGAAGCGCGCACTGGGTCGCAAGTCCCACCAGATACGCGTGGCATCCTCAATCAGGCCCGCATTAACCAGGACAGCAACATGGCGCTCATATTCTGCGAAACTGGCAAACTGGCCAGGCAAACCGGTTCGCGGCAGGGCATCAAACACCGTCAACCGATAAGACTTTAAACCTGTATTTTCGCCTTCCCAGAATGGTGAGGAACAGGACAGCGCCAGCAGATGCGGCAGGAAATAGCCTAACTGGTTCATCAGGTCAATGCGGAGTTCCGGGTCTTCTATCCCAACGTGCACATGCATTCCACTGATCAGTAGTCGCCTTGCCGCTGCCTGCATCTCCCGCGTCAGGTCTGCATACCGAACCCTGTCAGTCTGCTTCTGGTCGAACCAATGCGCAAAAGGATGTGTCGACACTGCAACCGGGGCGATACCAAACCCTGCGCAGGCATCAGCAACACCTCTGCGCAAGCGCCTGATTTCGTGCCCCACGTCTGCCACAGTCCGGCATACGGTGGTCCCTACTTCAACCTGGGATCGCATCAGTTCAGGGCTGACCTGATCACCACACACATCAATGCATGCCTGCATCAGTGCGGCTGGAGGATCACTGACAAGGTCACGCGTTGATATGTCGACCAGCAGGTATTCCTCCTCCAGTCCAAGACTAAATGCGGGTTCAATAAGCTTCATGATCTCCTTGCCGTCAACTTCGACATCAAATTAGCCAAAAGTACTGTTTGGTCACCGCACCTAACCCACTTTTGAGGCACTGCTAGTCTATAATAGAACCCATGTCCGCCACACCGTCCGAGATCAATCAATGGCATGCGCCTGCTCCTGCGGACGTCGGCAATTCGTACCTTGATTTTTTTCACCTGTTAAAAGGGCCCACCTGGATTACCATACCCGGCCGGGACACAGCCCGACGGCGCGCCATTGTAACCCTGTTGCACGGCAATGAACCTTCAGGTTTAAAGGCGGTACACGACATCCTTAAGTCAGGCGTGGTACCAGAAACCAGTCTTGGCATCCTCATTGCCTCAGTCCCGGCAGCGCTGAAACCGCCAATCTTCTCCCATCGATACCTGCCGGGAGAAGAGGATCTCAACCGCTGTTTCAAGCCGCCCTTCGAAACCAGCCAGCGCCAGCTAGCCCGGGCGATACTCGCCTTATTGAAGACATTTTCACCCGAGGCAGTAATAGATACCCACAACACGTCAGGGCATAGCGAATCTTTTGCTGTAGCAACCAACGACAGTGTCCATACCCTTCAGCTCACTCAACTCTTCACTCGCCGCCTGGTTGTGATGGATCTCAAGCTCGGCACGTTGATTGAGCAGGCAGCCGCAGACTTTCCCGTGGTGACCGTTGAATTCGGTGGGTTCATGGATCCACGGGCCGATCAACTCGCGAAGGACACGCTGCTTTCTTTTGTGCTGCGTAAGGATCTGTTCTCGGCGGAGGTTACACCTATGCAGGTGCTACGCCATCCTCACCGGCTGGAAATCGAGCAAAGCGCCGCGCTTCACTATTCGGCATCTGTACAAGATGAGGCAGACATTACGTTCTTCAACACAATCGACCAACTGAACTTCTCTCGCGTTATGAAAGGCACAACTCTTGGCTGGTACGGTGATGGCGGCATTGCCCACCTCAAGGTCAAGAGTGCCGACGGGGAAGATCTGCTTTCAGACTATTTCGCAGAACAGGACGGGTTTATTGTAACCAGCCAGGACGTGACCCTGTTCATGGCTACCACAGACCCGTTCATCGCCAAGGAAGACTGCCTGCTGTATGTGACGCCTGCTGGCTAGCAGTTTATGGCTGGCAGGAACCCGCCAGCACAATGTTCGGTGCCCGGAGATACGGCGGACTAATCGTCACCAACCCGCACGGTGAGCACATCACACGTTACGCCATGTAGCACGCTGTTAGCGGTTGACCCCAGCAACAGTTGCAAACCTGACTGCCCATGCGTCCCCATGACCACCAGGTCTATACCTTGCTCCTCAACAACCCGGTGAATTTCTGTTGATGGCCTGCCTTCCCGAATGATGCAATTTTCCGCCTTAACACCAAGTCTTGCAGCCACATCACTCATTTTGCTCTGGGCCTCGTGTCGCAGACTTGCTTCAAGTGACACAACCTGATCGCTCCAACTCATGCCATCGGCGGCGTAGGCGATCGCGAGCGGCTCATTTACATGAACCAGAAAGATTTCCGCGTCGCTTACCTTGGCCTGGTCGGCACCCTTCTCTATGATCTCAGCGTTATCGCCATGAAAGTCCAGTGCCATCAGAATTTTGCTGTATTTTGCCATTCCAAACACCCTTAGCTGCTGTTATTACCACTTTCGATGATATAGCAAGCAAATCCTCCCGTCAGTGAATTTACCCGCGGTACTTGAATAATTTCGGGGCCAACCTATTCAGGGTTCATGTCATTCATTCTGGAGAAATTAGCCATGGGCCAACTTGTTTACTCACCTTTTGGGGCACTTAATCAACTGCACCGCGAACTTACCCGCGTGTTTGACGAAGAGCCCGCCAGCTACGAATCTGGCAGTTGGGTACCGCAGGTAGATATCAAGGAAGCAGCTGACAGCTATCGAGTAGTCGCAGACATTCCGGGTGTCGCCCCAAACGATGTAGAGATTACGCTTGACCGAAACCTGTTGACCATCAGGGGCAGTCGATCGACCGAAAGTGAAACTGAAGAGGGTGGCTTCAAACGCAGGGAAAGGACCAGCGGCACTTTTGTCCGACAGTTCACTCTGCCGCAAACCGTCAACGATGCGGGAATCTCGGCAAAAGCCAATCATGGAGTACTGGAAATCACCATTCCAAAGGGCGAAGGCAACAAGCCCCGCAGCATCCAGGTCGAAGTCTAAAGT
>CAYGNA010000421.1:871-3914 GCA_964351065.1 uncultured Pseudomonadales bacterium | reverse complement strand
ACGACATTCTTCAACATCGCATGAACTCGCGCGCCTTCTCACTAACCCAGAACAGGTCGGTACAGGAATCCGAAGGCGGCACGCCAGGCGCCGCCACCTCAATTTTCAAGCTCTATGGCGCAGAGATACGCAAGGAGCAGCTTGAACTCCAACTCAAGGTTCGAGGCACCCAGGCTCTCGGGTGGGAAGGTGACAGTTTTACTGCTGAGGAGCACGATCTCACTCGCACATGGCTGGGTTCAAAGGCAGGTTCAATTGCTGGCGGCTCCAACGAGGTGCAATTGAATATTATTGCCAAGCGCGTGCTTGGCTTACCGGATTAACGCACATGGAATCCCCCAAAACCAGGTTGTTAGTTTGCCTTCTATTCATCGTAATTCTTGCCGGTTGCAGCAACCGGCAGATGTACAACTCCATTGCGATTAACAGGATGCACAACTGCATCCCAATGGAAGAAACGTTACGTGATCTCTGCCTTCAAAAGTACAAGATGACCTACGACGAATATGAGCGGCTGCGCCAGGAAGCACTGTCTGCTGACGATCCCGATATCGCCCTGACAACACCGTTACGTTAGACTTACTCTACCGCTAAAAACAACAACGTGCGCCAACGCACCTATCGAGGCTTTCCCTGTGTCTGAAACCACACCTGCTTCCAGCGAGAAACCCAAAGCACTTTATACAGCCGGCTACACCAACTATGTACTTGGGGTACTGGTCGTCGTCTATGTCTTCAACTTCATCGACCGTCAAATCCTCGCGATACTGGCCCAGTCAATCAAGGAAGATCTGCATCTCTCTGATACCCAGATAGGCGCGCTGAGTGGCGTGGCGTTTGGCATTTTCTATGCGACGCTAGGCATTCCCATCGCGCGCCTGGCTGATCGTCACTCACGCGTCACTATCATTTCTGTCTGCCTGGCTATTTGGAGCGGTATGACCGCCCTCTCGGGCATGGCCATGAACTTCTGGCAGTTGCTGATCGCACGGATTGGCGTTGGCATCGGCGAAGCAGGTGGTAGTCCGCCATCACATTCACTGATTGCGGATTACTTTGCGCCCAATAAAAGATCCAGCGCGCTTGGTGTCTATGCCCTGGGTATCCCGGTGGGCATCCTGTTTGGCAATTTTGCAGGCGGCTGGATCAATGAGTTTTTTGGCTGGCGCAATGCATTTCTGGTTGTGGGTATTCCCGGCGTTATCCTCGCAATTGTGCTCAAACTGACCGTCAAGGAACCTCCCCGTGGCTATTCCGAGGGACGCACGCCAACAACGACGCAGGTGCCATTTCTCAAAGTACTGAAGACCATGTGGGGTTTTGGTTCCTTTCGCCAGCTGTCACTCGGCGCCGGCACCCAGGCGTTTGTCGGCTACGGCGCCATCGCGTGGATGCCCTCTTTCCTGATGCGAACCCACGACATGAGTTCTGGCCAGGTTGGGACCGCGCTTGGCCTGATCATTGGGATTGCAGGTGGACTGGGTACATTCATGGGTGGTTTCATCTGTGACAAGCTGGGCGAACGCAACATCAAATACTATATGTGGGTACCGGCATTTGGTTTCCTGCTGGCCGTACCGTTTGGCGCTGCAGTCTACCTCACGGGCAATCTTTACCTGTCGCTGGCGTTCTACTGTGTACCCGCGTTCCTGGTCAACCTGTACACGGGGCCAACTTTTGGTATGACGCAATCGCTGGCCCCCCTCGCCATGCGGGCTGCCGCGTCGGCCCTGCTACTGTTTATCATCAACATCATTGGCCTGGTGCTTGGTCCAACCACAGTGGGTATTCTCAGTGACCTGCTGCATACGAGCTGGCAAATGACCGAGTCCGAAGCGCTGCGCTGGGCACTGTTCATGTGCAACTTCGTTTACCTGATTTCATTTTTAAACTATTTCCTGGCAGCACGATCGCTGAAGGAAGACCTTGCCAAGACGGCAGCGGAGGATATTGATTGACCCGGATCACCCTGAACGTCAACGGCATTGCGCACGCAATCGATATTGAACCGAGCAGACTCTTGCTTGATTGACTTCGCAAATACCTTGGGAAAACCGGCCCCAAGGACGGCTGCAGGGTCGGTGTCTGCGGCGCCTGCACGGTGCTCGTCAACAATCGTCTCGTCAGCGCCTGCCTGGAACTTGCCGTTCGCTGCGATGGCGCGCAAATCCTGACCATTGAAGGGCTCACGGACGGCGACAGGCTTCACCCCATCCAGCAGGCGTTTGTCGACAACGGCGGTTTCCAATGCGGTATCTGCACGCCCGGTATGGTGCTGACCACCAAAGCACTACTGGATCAGCATCCCAATCCCGACGATGACACTATCAAGGACTGGATGATGGGTAGCCTGTGCCGCTGTACGGGTTACTACAAGATTGCTGAGTCCATCAAAGTCGCCGCACGGCAACTCTCGGCAGAGGACAATGGCTGATGCACAACTTTGAACTGGTCTCTCCCAACAGTCGATCTGAGGCGCTGGCGTTGCTGGCCAGCAGCGACGAAGATACCCGCCTCATCGCCGGTGGTACGGGACTTCTCAATCTGGTAAAGCAGCGACTGGCGTATCCGGAGCGACTCATCAGCCTGCATCGCATAACGGACATGAACGACATATCCCTCAAAGACAACAGGCTGACCATTGGTGCAACAGCGCGCCTCAGTGATGTCGAACAACATGGAATTGTCCGCACTCATTTCCCCATGCTGGCGACAACCCTGCATGAAGTGGCAAGTCCGCGCATCCGGGATATGGCCACCATTGGCGGCGCTATTGCCCATGCTGACCCAAACCAGGATCTGCCTGTTACCCTGATGGTTCTGGATGCCGTGGTGGTGGTCGAGTCCAGCACACACACAAGAGATATCAATATTGCTGACTTTTACCTGGACTACTATGAGTCAGCGTTAAAATCAGGCGAAATGGTGACTGCCATTCGCGTGCCAGTTCCCGATACCGGCCAGATTTGTTGTATCAAGTTTACGCCCGGCAGTCGGGAAGATTATGCCTGTGTTGGCGTGGCCGTTCGCCTGGGACCTGATC
>CAYGNA010000421.1:0-861 GCA_964351065.1 uncultured Pseudomonadales bacterium | reverse complement strand
AGGCTGGGCGTGGTGGCGGGTCCGGTCGCCGAGGTCCTGATCCGCGCATAGCGCTGGGAAGCGTCGGCAGCACCATCTTTCGGGTACACGAAGCCGAGGCGCTCATCCGCGGCCAGGCAATCACAGAAAACCTCGCGCGTCAGGCTGCCGCACTAGCCGCAGCAATGACTGATCCTGTCGACGACAGCCGCGGCAGCGCGACCTACAAACGCCAGATGGCGGAAGTCTGGGTACGACGCGCCCTCCTCAAAGCAGCTACTTGCTAATGGAATTTGTGCAGACCTATACCGTGCTGATGCCAAGACATTCTCTCTGGCTCACGCTGATGGATGTACACAAGGTTGCAAGCTGCCTGACCGGGGTCGAAGACCTCCAGGTGCTCGCCGATGACAATTATACAGGTCGCATGAGTGTGAAGATGGGCCCAGTTCGATTGCGTTTCGCCGGCAACGTGAAAGTTGCTTTACGCGATTATGAGAACCACATTGGAATCCTTGAAGCACAGGCCAACGACAGTAAAGCGGGCGGTGGCTTCAAGGCAGCGCTTGAGATGAAGTTGATGGATGAAGCTACCGACGCAACTTGTCTGGCGCTCAACCTGCAGACAACCTTCCTGGGGCGGATTGGTGAACTCGGACGCCCGCTGATCAAAAAGAAGATCAACACCATGATGGACGACTTTGTCGCGGCGCTAACTGAAAAATATACGGGCAATCCCAATGTCTGAAACATTTGAGCAAATTGGCAAACCCCTGGGTCGCGCCGAAGGACCTTTGAAGGCACGCGGGCGGGCAATATATACAGGCGACATCAAACTGCCCGACATGGTCTACGGCAAATGCCTGCGCTCACCCTATCCTC
>CAYGNA010000420.1:0-3927 GCA_964351065.1 uncultured Pseudomonadales bacterium | reverse complement strand
TTGAAGCACTGCTGGATGAGGAGGCCCGGCGGGTTGCGGCAGGCGAACCGTTTCCTATTCCGATTCGGCCGGATCACGGTCATCGTATGCTTGATGACCTGGCCAAAGAGGGGCTTAATCCGGGCTACACGGCGATTGGGCGTTTGAAGGGGCTGGCTGAGATTCGGGGGGCAATGATGGCGATGAATTATGCGAGGTCTAAAGTTGCCAAGATCTAAAGTCAGGCATGGCGGGTGAAGCAAATCGGACACAGGCACGGTGTGTTGGGTGATGGTTGGCGAGAAGTGGTTTCCAGAGCTCTCAGGTGCAGCGCAAACCGCTCAGGGAACCACTTCTCGCCAACCAACGCTTTCCGGCCTGGATGGTACGGCGACTGTGTGAGGGTCAGGTCGGTTCATCGCCTGTCTGGCTGAAGATTTCCCGGAAGGTTTCCAGCGGCAACTTGGGCGTGCGGTCAAAGTAGAGCACACCGTTAACCTCCTGTTGTACATCGGTCAGCTGGGTCCAGACATAGCCACCCAGTGTCTTCGCCGCGCTGATTTCGCGCGCGATCGCCCGGCAGTCTGATTCGAGTGCGACGGTAGTCGCGGGCAGTTCACCGTAGGCGAACTCGTCACCCGAGCGTTCGTTTTCGCCAACATAGCCAACACCGCCACATTCGGTGAGTAACACGGGGAGGCCGCTGACATCTGCACCCGGGAGCGCGCCGACCCGCTGGTGTATCGGGCTTGTCGATCTGTTTAGTGGGGCACCAGGGTTTGCCAGCACCCGGTTTAGTCGGTCGTTTAAAGTGTCAGATCCTTCACCGTTATAGATATGCAGTGTCCACAGGTCACCGCTCGAGAACTCCCATCCATCGTTGCCGACCACCGGGCGTGTACTGTCCAATGCTTTGGAGAGTGAATAGATTGCATCAACAAATGCTCGCTGTTCTGGTCGTTCAACCTGGTGCCAGACGCCCCAGCTTTCGTTAAAAGGTACCCAGGCGATGATGCACGGGTGATTCCGATCACGACGCATGAGGCGCGTCCATTCATCGGTAAGGGTTGTGATGAGTTCGGTGGAGAAAATGCGACCCGACGGCATTTCTGCCCAGACCATAAGACCGAGTCTATCTGCCCAGTAGAGATACCGTGGATCCTCAGCCTTCTGGTGTTTTCGCGCGCAGTTGAAGCCGAGTGCGAGGGTTAGCTCAACATCTCGCCTGATGGCTTCATCGTCAATGGGTGTATACCAGCCTGCCGGGAAATAGCCCTGGTCCAGCACGCCGCGCAGGTAAATGGGTGCGCCATTCAGGCACAGTGTACCGTTGTTCACAGAAACTTCTCGCAGGCCCACATAGCTGGTGACGTGATCCAGACGTTCGCCATCTGCGCTCATCAATGTCAGTTCAACGGCGTGCAGCGTCGGTGATGCCGGGGACCAGCGCGCCGGGGAATCAAGCTGCAAGGTAATGCGCGCCTCCTGGCGATCGTTGGCGGAAGTTTTGCCGCTGGCGATTTCGAGACCGTCACCAAGACCGCGGCGTCCACGCCCCCCGACAAAGCGCCGCGACCCGCCTGCGCTGAGGGTCAGCGTGTCATCCGAGCAGCGAAACTGGCTGTGAATTTCTTCAATTGAGATTGCGCCGAGGGGTTCGAGCCAGACGGTCTGCCAGATCCCCGTGACCGCGTCATAGTCAATGGGCCAGCGAGTTGTGCCCGCCTGTTTGCCCCTGGGCTGGGTCCATGACAGTGAATCTTCGACGCGGATGACAAGCCTGTTGCTGCCTGATGTCAGTGCATGGGTGATGTCCACGCTGATCGGCGTGTAACCGCCGCGGTGTTGGCCCACTTCAAGGCCATTGACAAAAATTCGTGTCCAGTGATCGCACGCGCCAATACGCAGCACAGTTCGTTCTGACTGCCAGTCATCGGGTAGTACAAAGTCCCGCGCGTACCACACGATAGAAGCCGAACGGTGTGCGGGATCAACACCCGACGCGGCGGCCTCCATGGTAAACGGCACAATAATTTGGCTGGTCAGCTTTCGCTCAGCGAACCATCGATCACGCAGGCCACTGTTGTCGGGGTCTGGTTCAAATTCCCAGGTACCATTCAGGTTCAGCCAGTTTGGTCGAGCAAGTATTGGCCGCGGGTACTCTGGTCTAGGGATCTGGTTCAAAAGGCTGCCCTCGTCACGTGTGAAGAGGGCAGTAATCTATCGAATCAGGTGGGTGGTGTGAAGTCGGACTGTTTGATCACAAACACATCACAGTGGGCGCGTTCGAGTGTGGACTCCGCCGTATTACCGACAAAACGCCCGGCAATGCCAGCCCGGGCGACAGTGCCCAGAACCAGGATGCCAGCACCCTGTTCGGTAGCGTAGTCGTTGAGCACAATATCGGGTGCTCCTTCCCGTAGATGAACCATTTCGGGTGCAACGCCATGCGACAGCGCCAATTGTTCAGCAGTCTTGAACTCTTCTTCATACTTGTCGCGGGAGATCTGGTAGGCCAATGGATCCGCCACGGCCGCTCGACTGGCGACCACGGCTGGTCCATAGGCGTAGATGACATGGACTGGCGCTTCAAGCACCCGCGCAAGTAGTCCGGCGTTTTCAAGCACTGCCTGGTTCAGCGTGGCGTGAGCTTCGTCCTGGTCACCTGCATCAACGGCTGCAATCACAGGTTTGCCCCTGACAGACTGTTGATCGCTCACCAGCAGGAGCGGTGTTTTGCACATGCGGATCAGATTCCAGTCTGTCGAGGTATAAAACAGGCGTTTGAGCGGCCCATGCTGGCGTAGCGGCTTAAAAACAAAATCAGCACCAAACCTGTCGGCACTCTTGATGATCTCTTCGAACAGGCGGGTAAATGCAATGACATCGGTCTTGATGCTGTAACCCGCATCGCGCAATGGCTCGACGAGAGAGTCTAGCCACGCCCGCTTCTCGTCTAACTGGCGTTTCAGGGCATCACCATTAGCACTGCCGGCCATCACAGGTACGGCGTCGATGTACAGATCAACCTTGTACGTGACATCCGCTGTAGGGGGTATTTCACGAACCCGGTTAAGCCCGGAATGTTCAGTTTCTTCCGGATCAATAATGACAAGTATTTTTGGCATGTCAGGCTCCCACTCAAAGATGTGACCAATTTAGGGGTTGGGCCGGGAGATACCAATGATGCAGGTCAAGCTGGCAGCCCATAAGCGGCAAGCAGCGGCAGAAGGCGTTGCGAATCCGGGCGAAAGATGGTGTAGTCTCACCTGATTCAGTTCGCCCGAGGGCGCCACGGTGAACCAGTCCAGAGATCCAGCCGACGTTGTCGTTGTCGGTAACTTTTCCGATGATCCTTTTGCAATTGACCTGGCTTTTGCCTTTGGTCAACGTGAGGATATTGCTGACCTGATCAGCATGAAAACATTTGCCAATTCCGAGTTTTGTCCGCGTTTCATTTCTGATGAACGCGACTTCGACAATATCGGCAACAAGCTTCGCGGCAAAACCGTGGTTATTGTCAGCACGGCAAATGGATTTGTCAGTCGGCAAAATCTGAGTATGCGAACGCTCTTCATCGCCCGTGCCGCGAAAGAAAATGGCGCGCATGAGGTGATTCTGGTTGAGCCCGACCTGTTTTACAGCGCGCAGGACAGGGGGCCACGCCGTAGTCTTGGTGATACATCGTTTGAACGGGACCCCCAAGACCTGAAAAAGTTTGATGGCCAACCGTTTACAGCAAAACTCTACGCCGAGATGCTAAAACTTGCTGGCGTCGATGGCGTCGTGACCGTACACAACCATTCGTCTGCCGTACAGAAGATGTTCACCGAGGTGTTTGGCGGTAACTTCCACAACCTGATTCCTTACGAGATCTATGTGGACTACATACGTAATTCCAACATCATCAATCATGGCAGTGCGGGTGCGGGGTTGGCCCTGTGTGCG
>CAYGNA010000419.1:0-3938 GCA_964351065.1 uncultured Pseudomonadales bacterium | reverse complement strand
GTTAGCGCAGAAAAAGATTACGAGTCCTATCGCGGGATATGTGGTGGAGACCTTTTTCGCAGAGGGTGAGTATGTAGATGAACGTCCGGTAGTGACATTGGTGAACATTAATCCGCTTTATGTTGAAGTTGTTGCTCCCCTGTCTTTGCTGGGTCGAATTCACAAAGGAATGAAGGCTATGGTGACGCCTGAGAAGCCGCTGAACCAATCGTTTGAGGCGATTACTTCGATTGTGGATCCAGTGGTCGATGCAGCAAGCGGAACGTTAAGAGTGCGACTTGAGATGGAGAATGCGCAGTCGATTCCATCTGGGCTGAAGTGCCGTGTGGAGTTCATGCTTTGAGCCCGTTATATCGCTTGTTGATATCTCTCATGGCTGTCATGCCGTTCCCTGTCCTTGCGACTTCCCCTTTAGACACTGCGCTAATAGTCTATGAAAGCAAAGGGCTGGATCATTTTCTGCCGATGCTAATCAAGAATTCCCCTCTCGAGAAAGATCCATCAGTCCTCAAGAACAAGGAGGTCATCAGGAATATCGAAAAGTATTACGGCAAGATTTTGGGGCATGAAATTCTCGATGTGTGTACGGTCAGCAGTAGGGTTGAAATCGTGAATTACGTTATTCACTACGAACAGGGACCACTTTACGGCACGGTTTCTTTGTACGATTCAACCAGTGGAACTATAGTTACGTGGCTAAATTTCCAAACCGATATTTCCAAGGCATTCGAGGCTGTGTCCAGGGTAGAGTGTAGGCAAGCAGAGGATCTCTAGATCGTACATGTTACTTGCCGGAACCTGACATAGGCGAAGCGAATTGAACCTTACTGCAGCGATAGCCAGTGCGTGGATCCCCCCGAAGGAACGCAACTAGGCGCGCTACAGTTTAATGCCTGGTTACATCGCAGAGCGAGAGGGCACTTTTTAACCGAAGCCCAACATTGAGACGACCAGTAATCCCCTGTGGGTCAACCTGTCGTGGATATTGCATTCGCTACGCTTCTGGAAGATCCGCCTGCAACACCCTGATGAGTATTTGCGCGTGCTCTGCGGTCTGGATGCCCAGTGGTGTCAAATAACCGCCATCCTCCTGGGTAATCAGCGCCTTCTCAAACAATCGTTTGGCCGACGCAATTCTTTCGGGGCTGGCCTCATGATGAATCTTCAATCCGGCCCTTGAACTGTCAAGGGTGAACAGGTTGAGTAATTCGACGTCTTCAAAAAAGTCTTTCCCTAGCACCACGGTGTCTACTCCTATGCATATGCCCGAAGGCTACCACGGACAATGTCGATTGTGGTATCGGTGCCTCCTCCTTCCCTGACCCTGCTACGATGTGACATGAATTCAATGTAAGAGGTGGATTATGTCTGGAAGAGTAGCGGGCAAGATAGCGATAGTTACCGGTGGTGCCTCGGGCATCGGACGAGCGTGTTGCATCAGACTTGCGGAAGAAGGTGCGAGCGTGGTTGTAACCGATCTTGACCAGAAAATGGGGCAACAGACGGTCGATGCTATTAAGGCCATGGGTGGGACAGCAGAATTTATCGCCCACGATGTCACCGATGAGTTGCAATGGGCCCACGTAATTGACACGGTCCGCAATAACTATGGGCGACTTGATGTGCTTGTTAACAATGCCGGGATTGCCATCGGTGGCAGCATCGTTGATATGACCCTGGCAGATTGGCATCGACAACAGGCGGTCAATCTGGATGGCGTGTTCCTCGGGGTCAAGCACGCCATCCCGCTCATGCGGGATACGGGGGGAGGCTCGATCATCAATATGTCTTCCGTCGCTGGCTTGAAAGGTAGTGCTAACCTCGCGGCCTACAATGCCACGAAGGGTGGCGTTCGTCTCTTTACCAAGGGCGTTGCACGTGAGTGCGCCACCAAGGGATGGAAGATCCGGGTGAACTCGGTGCATCCAGGTATTATTGATACACCCATCTGGACGAAGATTGTGCCGTCGGCCCTGGGGATGGGCGAAAACGCGGTTGATGTCGATGCCATGTCATCACAGTCTGTGCCGATGGGGCTTGCAGGAAAACCGCTCGATATTGCGAACGGCGTCCTGTATCTCGCCAGTGATGATTCCACTTATGTCACAGGAACCGAGCTGGTTATAGATGGGGGCATTTCTTCATGAGAACCCCCGGGCATATCGCCGGCCCGGACTGTTTCTCTCTGTTGCCCACATGGCAGTGGTGTACATACCACTCGCACTGAACTTCAACAACTGGTGGGGCTACATCGGCGTCTTTGCCGCTACCGCCGTTTCTAACCTGGTCATGGGTCTGGCATCTTATCTCTGGTCTCACCAGGTACTGCGGACCAAAATCAGGCGGACCGAGACCAGGCGGCACCTGCCATCGGTGACGCCTGTCGCGTAGCCGCTTCGGGCTTACGCGTGGGGCGGCCAGTCTCTGCCCGTGCGATGTTTGTAGATCTCCTCGTTCGTAGACCTCCTCGCTGTTTCTTGCAACAAGCAATCCGGCGAATTGGCTGAGAATAAAGCAAGGTTATGCGCTGGTCACAGAAAGCCCCAAATAGACTCCCGCTAACGTTAACGCGCACAAAACCCAAACAACCCGGTCGCGTCGGGCAAGCAGGAGTTGTGTGGTGAGCAGCGCACCAGCGGGTGCGACGAACACATAGGTATAAACTAGTGTCTGTAAAAAATCGCTGAGTAAGAACCCCAGACTCGCGCCAAACGAATCGCGCTCCATTGCTTCTGCTATGTCCAACACGGCAAATCCCACCGCGAATATGACACCCAGTTGCAAATAGAGTCGAACTTCAGTGCGTGCGCGAGACAGCCAGGGCGCAAAGAAGATTCCAGCGACGGGTCGCAGTGCCAGCAGCCAGACACTGCCAGGGTCTGTTGTATGGTAGTAAAGTCTCAGACGATGACTCCATCGACTCAATCCGCCAAGTAATGGCATGCGCGCAATACCGGGTAATCGCGCAGCGAGCAGAGTGATGATTATAAAGATAACCAGCGTGATAGAAGGCTCAATCACACCCGTTGCACCTGAAATGGAGCCCAGTGAAAAGCCGACCAGCCACAGCAAAAAACCACTAGCGATTAGCCGTGAACGGCTGCCTCTTTTTTTCGCCCATACGGGAGGACTATTGGTATCAAGTGCCTCTTTCAGAGGCAAAAAATCCATTCCTTGTGGGGGCAAGTCAGATGCCTCTCGAAGCGCCTCCTGTTCATTAAACGTTTGAACCATTTTTCGTAACCGAAACAAGTCAGTTATCCACCAAACCAGTCCCCCGCCCATCGAGAGCAACATTGCAATGCCGGTGGCGCTTTTTGCGAGATACATCCTGTGAATGCCCAGAATGCCGCACGTAAGTGCGATTGCCAGTACGATAGGGTATCGCTTCGGTCGGTAACGATAGAGGTCTGCGACGACCTCGTCGGCGAAGTCTGGATCTGAGTCAGGGTGGGTCATGAAAACCATTCAGCCACGCGAAGGTGCGTCATTGTAGACCGCAAATGATAGACGGGATCACAGCAAAGTGACGCAGGAGCAAACAAACACCACACGGTGGCGTTTAAAGCGAAAAGAGTTACTGAGAATAGGCATTTTAGACCGCGTTTCTCAATCTCCGCCAAAAATACCTGCCACCACGCAATCTGAGTAAATGCCTCGTCCATCTGACCAGATTCATTTGAGTGATTGGCAAAAAACACACAAAAGAGAAAAGAGTCAAAACAATTGTCATGAGCACAGTGCTGATTTTGGTGGCAGCAAAATAGCTCATCACCAGAAATGCAGATAAAAGACTGATGTACCCAAGCAACTGGTTGTTGGACATCTCGGCGAATTGGTAGAAGACAGAAATTGCTTCATGTTCAGTCATGCATCGATTTCGTCGGGCACATACCGCGTTTGATCTTACGCCTTTCAGCGTTCCCAACCGTAAGCTA
>CAYGNA010000418.1:0-3945 GCA_964351065.1 uncultured Pseudomonadales bacterium | reverse complement strand
CATAGAGACGGTAGAACAGGATTACGGGCAAATAGATTTATTGTGCAACAACGCGGGTATTGGTGTTGGCGGGGGACCAGAAGCCGCAAACGAGGACTGGCAGCGGATCTGGGAGATCAATGTGATGGCGCACGTTTGGGCGTCGCGTCACGCCCTGCCCGCTATGCTTGCGCGCGGTGAGGGATATATCCTGAACACGGCCTCCGCTGCAGGGCTTTTATCCCAGATTGGCTCGGCCCCCTACGCCGTCACCAAACATGCTGCAGTAGGCTTTTCCGAATGGCTTGCGATTACCTACGGTGGCCAGGGTATAAAAGTCTCGGTACTGTGCCCCCAGGCGGTGCGAACTGCAATGACAGCGGGGAACGAGGATGGTGTGGCCTCTATTAACGGCATGATGGAGCCCGAGGTGTTATGTGACAGTGTTATAAAGACGCTGGAAACTGAGCAGTTCTTGATACTCCCGCATGCCGAGGTGCTTACCTACATGCAGCGCAAAACGGGTGACTATGATCGCTGGATTGCTGGTATGCAACGTCTGCAAGCGCAGTATAATTCCTGACCGCGTCATCACTGCCGGGTTGACCTGTAACCCCCGGAAGCTATAATTCCACCCAGCGCCGATTTGAGTTCAGCTTGCGGGCGCTTTACAAATACCGCTAAAGAGACGGCAAGCCTACTTTAGCGAAAGCTGGGTGGGTTTTTTTTCGTCTCGACTTTTTGGGTGAGTAGCCAGAAGATGGCCGGGGCGGATGGGAGAGCAAAATGCCAATCAACATACCCGACGGTTTACCTGCATACAGTGTGCTCCTGCGCGAGAACATCTTTTGCATGTCAACCAGCGTTGCCGAACATCAGGATATCCGGCCTCTCAAAATTCTCCTGCTGAATCTCATGCCGAAGAAGATCGAAACCGAGATTCATATCCTCCGAATGTTATCCAACACACCATTGCAGGTGCGTGTCGAACTGATGCGAATCGATGACCGGCCGTCACGCAACACGCCGATCGACCATATGGAGCGTTTCTACAAGTCATTTGACGAGGTAAAAGACCAGAAGTATGACGGTATGATTATTACTGGTGCACCACTTGGGCAAAAAAGTTTTGACGAGGTCGTCTTCTGGGAAGACCTAACGCCAATACTTGAGTGGACAACCACTAATGTGACTTCAACGATGTTTCTTTGCTGGGCGGTACAGGCTGCGATGTTTCACCTCTACGGGATTATGAAAAATCAGCTGCCACAGAAAATTTCCGGTGTCTATCGCCATCACCTGGTAAAGCCGCTGTCCCCTATCGTCCGTGGTTTTGACGATGTATTTGACGCACCACACTCCAGGTACGCTGAGGTCAGAGCGAGAGACATAGGCCAGGTGCCAAGTCTTGAAATCATTGCGGAATCAGCAATTGCCGGGCCTTACATTGTTGCACGTCGTGATGGTCGCCAACTGTTTGTTACCGGCCATTCAGAGTATGAACCGATGTGTCTGCGAGACGAGTACGAACGGGACCTGGCTGCGGGCCTTACGCCCACCGTGCCTGAAAACTATTTTCCTGGGGATGACCCGACAGCACAGCCTATTGTCACGTGGAAGAGCCATGGCAATCTGCTATTCGCCAACTGGCTAAATTATTATGTGTATCAGCTGACACCGTACGATGAGTCACTGATTGGCATCGAACTGGACGAAGCCCGCATGGTACTGGCCTGACAGTAACATCGTCCGGCCAGCAACATGTAGCTGCCTAGGCAATCAGCTCCGCGGGGGAAAGATCGTAGTCTTTGAGCATGTCTGCGGCATAAGTGATCTTGCCGGTGATATCCTGCGCATCGCCGTATGAGAGTCGCAGGCAGGCTTCCGCCATATGTTCTACCGGCGTAATACGTTCTTCAGGTGTGTCTTCTGTGACCAGCTTGTGATGCAGCACGCCAGGCGTCGCGACCAGACCAGGTGAGATCACATTTACACCAATACCATCGTTGTAGACTTCACTCGCGAGCCCGGTCGTAAACCGTTCCAGCGCTGCCTTGCACATGCCATAGACAGTACCACCTCGCCCCCCGGCAGCCTTGTTGGGGTGGAGTGCGGCGTGTGATGAGATATTGAGGATCCAGCCTGACTGCTGCGCTTTCATGTGAGGCAAAATCAACTGTGACAGGTGAAATGGTGCATATACCTGCACTTCAACCATCAGTCGAAAGTGTTTTTCCTTAAAGCTCTCAACAGGTACAAAGTAGGTAACAGCTGCGTTATTGCACAGGATATCTACCGGCCCAAAGGTTGCTTCGGTTTCCTTGACTAGATTTTCACGGTGTTCGGCAAGCGC
Source organism: uncultured Pseudomonadales bacterium (assembly GCA_964351065.1). GTDB lineage: Bacteria > Pseudomonadota > Gammaproteobacteria > Pseudomonadales > Azotimanducaceae > JANQJA01. Next base: position 1,613 of record CAYGNA010000418.1, on the reverse strand, counting down.
AAGATCACATCGGACTGCATGGGCTTCACCGCCCGCGTCGCGAATTTTTTTCACTACGCTGTTAATGCTGCCAGACAGGATGTGATCGCCCTCCTCGACGGTACGAGCCGAGACAATGACCTTCGCGCCTTCCATCGCATAGCGAAGCGCAACCGCTTCGCCAATACCGCGACTTGCGCCGGTGACAACGGCAACCTTGCCAGCCAGCACCCCGTTTTTGTTGATTGTTGCACCCATGAGTTTTGCTCCGCTTGGTTAGATTCCGAAGTCCCAGGACATCCCGTCGTGGTAATGCTTCAGCACGTTCTTGGCAATAAGAATTTTGTGCACTTCATCCGGACCGTCAGCAAGGCGTAGCGTACGCGCACCGAGATACATGCCAGCGAGTGGCGTGTCACCCGAGACACCTTTTGCTCCAAAAACCTGGATCGCCCGGTCAACCACCCTGTGATAAGCCGCTGGCACAAATACCTTGATTGATGAAATCTCAGTGCGCGCATCTGCGCCTGATTCCATAATCTCAGCACAGTGAATTGTCATAAGCCTTGCGGCCTGGATATCCATGTACGACTCGGCAATAAATCCTTGAATGAACTGTTTGGTTTCGAGTTTGCCACCATGGACCTGACGTTCAATAGAACGCTTCACCATCAGGTCAAAAGCTCTCCACATATGACCAATGCTGTTCATGCAGTGATAAACCCGACCAGCGCCGAGGCGTTCCTGGGCTGCCGCGTGGCCCTGGCCTTCACTTCCAAGCATGTTCTCATGCGGAACTCGGACGTCCTTATAGAGAATCTCGCAGTGGTGGCCACCTGAATGGCCCCAGACCGGAACGCTGCGGACAATCTCGAAGCCGGGCGAGTCTGTCGGCACAATAAACTGCGACATTTTTTCATTGGTGCCACCCTGCCCGTCCGGTTCTTCGGTACGTGCCATCACCAATGCCCAGTCGGCACGCACAGCATTGGAGGTGAACCATTTGTGACCTGTGATCACCCACTCGTCACCATCGCGGACCGCGCGTGTCTGGATTGAACGAGGATCAGAACCTGCATTGTCGGGTTCAGTCATCGAGAAACATGACTGGGTTTCTCCGGCGACCAATGGCTCCAGCCACTTCTTCTTCTGTTCCGGGGTACCGTACTTGACCAGGACTTTCTGGTTTCCTGAATTGGGGGCGACAACACCAAACATTGGCGCGGCGGGCCCACTCCACGCAAGTATTTCATTCATATAGGCGTGCGCCAGGAATCCCATGTTGGTACCGCCGTATTCTTCCGGCAGATGAGGCGCCCACAACTTTCTTTCCTTCACTTCGCCAACAATACTGTTCCACACCTTCTGCGCTTCGTCGTTACCGTTCCAGCGCTGGGCCAACAGATGTTCATTGGGAATGATTTTTTTACCGACTATTTCGGCGGTGTCGAGTCGAACCTGATTAACCTCATCCGGGAGATTTGGAATAGGTTGAACTGTCAGAATACTATCCGGATTAAATGCCATGAAACTTCCCTCTTGAATCAAACGAGCACCGAATATAACAGCCTCATGGTTGAGTGCAAAGTCGCCAAAAGCGAGAGAAGCCGCGCAGGTGGTGGGCTAGACTCGCG
>CAYGNA010000417.1:0-3946 GCA_964351065.1 uncultured Pseudomonadales bacterium | reverse complement strand
AGTAAAAGCAGACGACCTTCTTCACCGCTGCTATCCCAGAACTGGATAAAATGGGAAAGTGTAAGCCCGCTTGCTGCATCAACAAACCTGATATCGTTTCCAGCGGCGCTGAACACATAGTCTGCGTGCGTTTCTGCGCCGGTAAAATCCACGAGGAACTGTTGTCCTGTCAATGTGCCACCAGTCGGATTTGTGACATCAAACGCAAGCCGATAATCGAAAGCCGCATTCCACCAGTCTGCAGTTGCCGTCGGCGCCGCGACAAGCAGAATCACGAGGCCTATCACCCGGCTCATCAGTGAATCCCTACTTCGATAACGCGCTCGGCGAGGTCAACCCCCGCACCGCACCGGCCACGACTGGTAAGCACAAAGTGGTTCTGCCCGCCCGACACATTAACCCGACAACTTACTATCGCCTGGCACTGTTCCAGCCCACCGGCACCAAAGGTTATGGACGGCGCAGAACCAAAGAAGCTTTCGGTGCAATCCCGTTCAGCAGCACCGGGTGGCAGCAACTGGTTTAAACCAAGCTCAATACCACTTTGCGCTGCATTAAATGCACGCAGGGATTGCACGTCAAAGACAACAGCTTCGCTGGTTGTGTCGCTGAGCGCAGCGAGTGCCAGCCCCACCATGGACAGTACCACCAGGATAAAAATCGCAAATGGCAATCCAAAACCCTGCTGTTGGCGGGTCGCAGCCAACACCTGGGACATGCCAGGCCTAGGGAACATTTCGCACCTGCGCTTCCTGGTCCAGCGTGATTGATTCATCACCTACCGTCGCGATCAGCGAAAAGCGAACCACTGCATTACGCCAGCGAGTCGAGTCAGCAAACTCGAACCCGCCAGCACCCACCTCTGTTACCAACACATCGCGACTGCCGCCAACAGGCGGGAATACCGGGATCGAGTTAAAGCCATAATCACGGTAGCGATAAACCCTGTTGGCGGCGCTATCCCAACAATAAGCAAGCGGTGCACCTACAACAAAAAATCGCTTGCCGGGAGAATCCTGGCGAAACTGGTGAAGTGCTCCCAGCGTTACAGTCACTTCATCAGTACCAACCGGCACCGTCGCGGTCGCGGCCGTGATGTCAGCCGGTGCCACGTCGCTGGGTGTATACAGTGATGCTGTGTTCACGGGATAAACGACGACCCTGCCACTTATCGGAGTGAGGTTACCGGGAGATACCGCCATAAAACTGCTGGCGGCACTCGCCAGAGGTATCGAAAGGTAGTACCCACCCCGCCGCACAGGTAGCCACTCAATACAGCTGTTAGTCGGGGCGCCACCAATCCGGATACTGTTCGGCAGCGCACCACGCAGATCACGGGAAATTTTCTCCGAGGCGACAACCATAACGCTGGTCATGCGTGCACGCGATGCGGTGTCAACATAGCCACCAACAACATTGCCGACAAAACTGCTGATGCCAACAGCCACTGTGCCTGTAATCGCAATCACCATCACCAGCTCAATCAGGGTAAATCCTCGCGACACTAATAATTACCCCGGTAGCTCGTAAACGTCAGTGCGCGGCCACCCGGACCAAATACATTAATGGTGACCGCCTTGGCATATTCGTTAGCAGCGAGCCCCAGCGCTGTACCCGCACAGGCAACGCCTACTGTGACCCGATAGTCGCCGTAGCCATCGAGCGCAGCACCGGTCTGCAACACGGGCGGCGCATCGTCTACGCCGTCATAATCATCAACGTCGTCGAAGTCTGCTCTGCCCTCCACGCCATTTGGGCCGGCCACACACGCGGCTGTGCCGGTGACAGCAGGCACACCGCCAATGGGTGTGTCTTCCGTAAAACGCTTCGTCAGGATTTCATCGGCATACGCCTGGGCAAGCAACACGCTTTTATGGGTTATCAAAGGGTCGGCAGAGCGGGAGATAGACGTGCTGATACCAGAAACTACCGCCACAACCATAATGGCCAGGATAACAATGGTAATCAGCAACTCAATGAGCGTGACGCCCGCGACCCCGTCAGGTTTCGCAATCACCTTCATAGGCAAACCCCAGGCCTGAAACACAAATCGCAGTCGAATCACTTCCGCTGACACAGAAGCGTGTTTTGGTCGTGTTGCCTGCACTGTCAAACGTCAGTGTATGAGGCAATGTCCCTGTGACGGCAGAACAGGACCCGGTAAGTGAAGTGGTGCTCCAGGTGATGCTGGCAGTGCCCACATCCGCCTGTCGCGATCTCACGTCACCTGCATGGGAGACATCAAACACAAAACTGTCTGCTACCCTGGCCACTGTCAGCGAAACACTGTTGCCATCGTTTTTGGCGAGCGCCGCCTGTTGCGCTAGCTGGGCGGACGTTATCAGTTGGTCACGCAGTATCGCCGCTGCAAAATTGTCGCCTGAAACGAACAAGGCCCTTGCGCCCACGGCGAGAATACCGAGCAGCACAAGGACCAACGTCATTTCGATCAACGTGAAGCCGGTGACATTTGAATATTTCATCCGCTAACCTCACGCTGACCGGACCAACAAAGGTATCTGCCCAGCCGGCAACCTGGTTTTATGGACAGGCTGTGGCAGTCGCTTCGTTGACGTCAGTGGTTGTCGTCGACACGGTTGGCGGCGTTCCCGGTTCAACGCAAATGTAAATGCCGTCACCTGGGTCGAACGACGCAACATTTGTTACTGCCGTACCGCCCGCAAAAGTCACGCCATCGACGGAAACAGCATTGTTTATGCCGCCGGCCGTCGTTGCGGGATATCCTGACTGGGTTGTGACCGCACTGCCTTCGATGGTGACCGAACTTGCACCAGTCGCGCTGCAGGAACTGTCCACCAGACAGGCCGCATGCACAATACCGATTGAAGATCGGACCGCAGCTGCGACGCCCTCTGCAGTTGCAGTTTCGGCATCACTGGAAAAGTCAGCAAATTTGGGAATAGCAAAAGCCGCTAGTATGCCGAGGATTACCACGACCATAATCAGTTCAATTAGGGTAAAACCCGATTGCATTTTTTTTTGGCTGATCATAATTGGCGCCTCATAGTCACCGGTTAGTTGTTGAACACGCTACAGCCAGATGCCGTATTGCTGTTATCGACAAATGGCACAGAGGCTTTAGCGCGTTCAGGGGTTAAATTTGTATACGCCACCACTCGCTGCGTTATAACTGATCGTGCGCGTTTCGCTGCCCCCACGTTGGTAGGTGTAGATGCATTCACTACCCGAACCACCCAGGCTCACGCCATAGTCAACGTCAAGCGCTGTACCAACGGAGGGTGCCTGTTCTACGAGTAGCGCCTGCCAGACCTCGATACAGGCTGCCACGGTCAAGGATAGCGAATTCCCGGACCCGCTGGTGCCAACCGGCCAACCATCATCAGAGAGGTTAAGGTCCTCTTCGCCGAACCCGCGCAGGTCATCAACATTGGACGGTTTACCCTGGGCAATCCATTGGGCGTGCGCAAGATTACTCGCAACAGCAAACGCCCCCCATGTGCCATCAACTGTGGCGCGGTGCGCCTCCCCTGACAGGTCAGCCAGCCTGGGCAAAACCACCACTGCCAGAATGCCTATAATTGAGATCACAACGATCAGTTCGATCAGCGTAAAGCCATGTGAATTTTTCTTTTGCATCACTTTTGCTCCTTTACCGGTGAATTGCTGCTTCGCCAAGGCTCCAGATCGGCAGGAAGACACCTAGTGCAAGTACAAGCACCAGGATGCCCATCATCAAAATCAGGATAGGTTCTATCGCGTCAGAAAGACGTGTGAGGCTGTATTCAACCTCCTGGTCGTAAAAGTTCGCGACTTCACCCAGCAGGTCCTCGACCTGGCCAGTTTCTTCACCAACGGCAAGCATCTGCATGACCAGTGGGGAAAAAATGTTGGCTGAGGCCGATGCATTGAGCATCGTTTCACCACGTTCAATGCCAATCCGAATGCCCGCAACCGCCCGCCCGAT
>CAYGNA010000416.1:0-3957 GCA_964351065.1 uncultured Pseudomonadales bacterium | reverse complement strand
TGACACTGCGCGCTGGAGCTGTTCCACCGTGCGAGCCATGGGTCCTTCAACTGCCATAAGACGAAACCCAATCGGCTGTTCCGCTCCTGGCACAGTGCTGGCGCCGGGCACACGCCCCATTGTCGGTTTCAGTGAGGTAATACCACAACAGAAGGCAGGATTACGCAGCGAGCCACCAATGTCATTGCCGAGCCCAAGCGGGCTCATGCCGGTCGCGAGGGCAACGCCTTCACCACCGCTGGAACCACCTGCCGTTCGTGTCAGGTCAAACGGATTGTTGGTGCGTCCCCGGAGGGGATTGTCCGTCGTGATCCTGAATGCCATCTCGGGCAGGTTAGTCCGCGCCAGGGGAATGCCACCCGCGGCCTTCATGCGCTCAACCACGGGCGCATCCACTTCTGGCATGGCCTGCGCAAACACGGGCAAACCCTGGGTTGTTGCAGATCCGATGCAGTCGATGTTTTCTTTGATCGTAAATGGCACGCCGTGAAAAACACCCGTCGCCGGTGTGCTGTCCGCTTTATCAGCCGCCACCAGTGCCGCATCGGCAAGCGTGACTGTTACAGCATTCACGGTTTCATTTACGGCCTCAATTCGAGCGAGGTGACTCATCACAACTTCACGACTCGAGACCTGCCGCTGCCGGATCATGCTCGCCAGTTCATGGGCGCCAAAACGCCAGAGTTCTTCCGCCATACTTGTGCTCCCTCCTGAATAATTGCGTCAGTTTACCGCTACCGGGAATGCCGCGCACCGATGCAAAAACCGTGAGATCATGCGACATGAATCACACACCGTGAGAGAAAACCTGCATGGATCAGGAAACCGAATTTCCGCGCTGTAGCCGCGCGGCGCACTGGCTCGGCGTTGCAGTTATGAAAGCAACCGGCTGGAAGGTGGCAGGCAGCCCCCCCAATACCAGCAGAATGCTGATTATTGCTGCGCCTCACACAACAAACTGGGATCTTATCTATCTGCTTGGCGCGGCCTATACGCTTGAGCTCAGCATTAACTGGCTGGGTAAAGACAGCCTGTTCAAGAGTGTGCTTGGACCCATTCTGCGGTTTGTTGGTGGTCTGCCTGTCGACCGCTCTCGCCCAAACAACCTGGTCAAGCAACTGGCAGAGGACATCAATAACCGGGACGGCTGTGCCATTGTGGTACCTCCTTCAGGTACACGAAAGTACACGCCTTACTGGAAGTCCGGGTTTTACTGGATCGCAGTTGAAGCGAACATCCCTCTTGTTTGCGGCTACCTTGACTACAAACACAAGGTCGCAGGTCTTGGGCTCACCTTTATACCCAGCGGCGACATACCAGCAGACATGGACAGAATCAGGGCATTCTATGCTGACAAGAACGCCAGATACCCAGCGCAAAAATCACTGATTCGACTGAAAGAAGAGTAGCCCGGAAGAAAGTTAGCCGGGGATTCACCACAGATCATGGTCATTGCAAAATGAGACCATTTGCCAAATTTACACCACTCGGTCGTTTCCAGACATTCTGGGTTGCCCAGTTTTTCCTGCGCGACCTCGTGCTGATCTACCCGACCTACGCCATCATGATGCAATCGGGTGGCATCAGTGCAGTCTCGCTCGCCACCTTGTTTGTCATCTGGTCGGGAACCGCGCTCATTCTTGAAGTGCCATCCGGTGCGCTGGCTGATCACTTTTCCAGGCGCAATCTGCTCGCGCTCGCAGGTTTCATCACCAGCATCTGTTTTCTTGTCTGGCTCTGGTTCCCGACCTGGTGGGGTTATGCTGCGGGCTTTGTCATCTGGAGTATCGGTTCAAGCCTGATCAGTGGCACAAGCGAGTCTTTGCTGTACGACACCCTCATGGTGCAGGAAGCAGGTGATGAGTTTGAACGTGTCTATGGCCTGGGGCAGGCAGCAGAAGGTGTTGGTGTCATGACAGCATTGCTGCTTGGCGGCTGGCTGGCTGAATCGGGATATTTTTGGCCGCTGGTGCTTTCAGCGCTGGGGCCTGCTCTGGCCTCGCTGCTGGTTTTGTTCACAATACGCGAACCACCACGGTTCGTTGACGAACCACAGCAAGAAGAGCAAGAAGAGGGGCAGGCGCATGCCGGCCAGCAACAGACATATCTGGCCACGCTCACAAGCGGTTTCAGATACGCGGTTTCGACCACCACACTCAGGGTTGTGCTCCTCTCGTTTGCCCTGCTGGTCATGATTCCCTACACGCTGGAAGAATACATTGGGCCGCTGCTAGCCGAATCGGGCCAATTTTCACTGACCTGGGTTGGTGTGCTTTATGCCGCAATCTGGCTGGCACGTACAGTGGGCCTGACGCTTGCCCACCGGCTTCGAACCAGAAGCCTGGCGCCAATACTCGTCGGCCTGACCCTCTCCGGCGGCGTGCTGGCGCTGTCAGCCTTCCTTGACCCCCTCGGCGTTGTCGCCTGTGTTGCCCTTGCGTTCCTGGTGAGCGGCGCCAGCGAGGTCCTGTTACAGGGTTATCTGCAGCGCACGCTGGACGGGCGCATACGCGCAACCGTCACATCCGTAATGCAAATGGCTGCCGAGTGTTCTGGCCTGGTTTTTTTCCTGATCATTGGCCTCGTTGCATCAGCCAGCAGTTGGACAATGGCATTCGGCGTGACCGGGCTGATTGCATTTATGGCAGCGCTGCTGCTCACACTCGCTGCGCTGAAGTTAGCCGACCAACCGCCTGGCTCTGGCACCAGTACAACAATCTGAAACAGGAATACTCAAATGATCGAATGGCAGGATACAACTGACAGTCTTGGCAACCCAACGCGCGAGTTCCGGATCACGAACGATGATGCGCGAGATGTTACAGGGGCAATCTGGCTGCCGAAACAGCGCGTGAACAAAACTGAAGATGGAAGCGCAGATACCAGTCGGCTTATCTGTTGTGGACACGGCGCCTCGGGGGATCGTTACCAGGCACCGATACCTTACCTGGCCAACCGGTTTGTCAATGAGACGGGTTCCCCCGTGTTATCCCTCGATGGTCCGGTGCATGGTCTCAGACAAACTGGAGAGGGTGGGCGAAAGGCGTTTTTCCCTGAATTTCAACGCGAGGATGCACTGAAGGACATGACACGCGACTGGCACCTGGCCATCGCTGCCGCGCAAACATTGCCAGCAATCGAGGGTCAGGAACTTGCCTACTTCGGCCTGTCCATGGGTTCCATTTTCGGTTTCCCCTTGATTGCCTCACGCGAGGACTTTGGACTTGCGGTACTTGGTCTCTTTGGCATTCAGGATTCTTTTCCGCACGCGAGTGAGTTCCTTGTCGCCGCACAGAAAATTTCCTGCCCAGTGCTCTTCCTGATGCAGTTGGAGGATGAACTGTTCAATCGCGAGGGCTACCTCAAAGCGTTCGACGCACTTGCTTCAGAGGACAAACGCATTCACGCAAACCCCGGTTTACATCCAGATGTGCCCCAGGAAGAAATCGATTTTGCCTTTGAGTTCCTGAACACTTCTCACAGCAACAAGCGAAAAACGGCGTTTGTTGCCAACTAGCCCCTGGGTGCCCTGTGGGACAGTAAATCAAGCGACGCGGCAAATGAAACGGAACAGACACGGGAATCTACTTTTTCGGTGATTCCCACCCGCGTGTAGAAGTCAGCTTGATTTGTTGCCTTCCGATTGGGGGCTTAGAGTTAAGGGGCTTAGAGTTACTCGACCACAACCATCAATGAGCCTGGCCCGCCCAACTGCCCCTGCTCCGGCGATTCACCATCAGCGAGGCGGATGCTTTTCAGGTGGCGCGTCATGGATGCAACCGCTATCTGACCTTCAAGTCGCGCCAGGTGGGCGCCAAGGCAATTGTGAATACCAAATCCGAAGGCAACATGAGGATTGGGGTGACGGTCGATAACAAACTCATCCGGTCGGTCGAATACGGCCTCATCACGGTTCGCAGAAGCGATGAAAGGAATAACCAGGGACCCCTTGGGGAT
>CAYGNA010000415.1:0-4007 GCA_964351065.1 uncultured Pseudomonadales bacterium | reverse complement strand
ATCATCCACCAGCACCCTGAAGCGTCCATCGCGCCGTGAGCGATACTGCAGATGAATCTCTTCATCCAGGAAAACGAAACTGATTTGCTCCAGCGGCAGCAAGGTATTGCGCCAGCCGCTCTGAATGGTCTGCATAACTTTGGCTTTCGCCCGGCGGCGGGCCTGGCCTTCCACAATCGCGGCGATACAGGCATCGACTAGCTCTGCACGTTTTAACTCGCGGGTTCGGGCAGGATTAATGCGTTCGATAAAGTCAGTTGTGGTATCACCCGACAACACTGCCGGGGGACGCAGCGTGGCCACCAGAAACTCCCGGTTGGTGGTCAAACCCTGCACGCGCGTGGTTTCGAGCACGCTGGCAAGCCTGTTGGCGGCCTCGCGACGGGTTGGTGCGTGCACAATTACCTTGGCAATCATCGGATCAAAATCTGCCCCGATAATGCTGCCCGACTCAACGCCAGAATCGAAGCGCGCGCCTCCAAGTGTGGATGGCTGCCATACCTCAACCGGGCCAGGTGAGGGCAAAAAGTCCCGCGCAGGATCCTCGGCGTACAACCGGGCTTCAATGGCATGCCCATGAATCCCGAGATCAGCCTGTGTAAACGACAGGGCTTCACCCTCGGCCACCCGGATCTGCTCACGCACCAGGTCATAGCCAATAATTTCCTCAGTGACCGGATGCTCTACCTGCAGCCGGGCGTTAATCTCAAGGAAATAAAACTGATTCCCACTAAGCAGAAACTCCACAGTGCCAGCCGAGCAATAGTTTAGCTGTTTGGCGGCGGCGATTGCGGCGTTGCCCATACGTTCGCGGATAGCTGGCGTCACCGCTGGTGAGGGTGCTTCTTCAATAATTTTCTGGTGCCGGCGCTGAATGGAGCACTCACGCTCGAAGCAGTGCACGATGTTGCCACGGGTATCACCCATGATTTGGATCTCCACATGACGGGACGAATCCAGCCACTTCTCCAGAAACACCGTGTCGTCACCAAAAGCACCCGCGGCTTCCCGTTTTGCACCATCAATGGCGTCTCGCAGCGAACCTTCATCGTGCACAACGCGCATGCCCCGGCCGCCACCACCCGCGGAGGCTTTAACCAGCACGGGATAGCCAATCTCCTGGCCTGCTGTCGCGATATCGGTCGCGTCCGTTACCTCAACCGCTGGCAGCGTGGGGACACCTGCTGCGGTCATCAATCGCTTGGCAGACAGTTTGTCACCCATCTGCGCGATGGCGTCTGGCGACGGTCCAATCCACTTTAACCCCGCGTCGATCACAGCCTGGGCAAAAGTGGCATTCTCAGAGAGAAAACCATACCCGGGGTGAATGGCGTCGGCGCCGGCCTGCGCTGCCGCGGCCAGCACTTTGTTGATATCAAGGTAGGTTTCAGTACTGGTGCTGCCAACCAGTGCAATAGCAACGTCTGCCTCACGCACAAAAGGGGCATCAGCATCGCCGTCAGCATAGACAGCCACCGTGCCAATGCCCATGTCTCGAGCAGTTCGCATGATTCGGCGCGCAATCTCACCCCTGTTGGCAACAAGGATTTTTGTTATGGGGGTTACATTCGCCATGTGCCAAACTCCTTTGTCCCCTTAACTTCATTGTTGTAACAGGCAGACAGGGACATCGCGATAACCGTTCGCGTGTCGCGCGGGTCAATCATCCCGTCATCCGATACCCTTGAAGTTGCGAACAGTCCCTTGCTCCGCTCCTCGGCCCAGTACTCTGCGACCTCTGCCCGCTTCCGATCTGCTTCCTCGTCGAACTCGATGCCACGCCTTGCAGCCGCGTTGCGACCGACAATCGACATCACGCCGGCCATCTGTTTTGGCCCCATCACCGCGATCTTGGAGAATGGCCAGATGTAGGTAAACCGTGGCCCAAACGCCCGACCGCTCATGCCGTAGTTGCCAGCACCGTAAGACGCGCCACAGATCACCGTAATATGAGGTACTGTTGAGTTGGAAACGGCGTTGATCATCTTGGAACCATTCTTGGTGATACCACCCTGTTCAAAGTCAGTGCCCACAATGTAGCCGGTAATGTTATGCAGGAAGAGTAGAGGCACATGGATCTGGTTACACAGTTGGATAAACTGCGCGGCCTTTTCTGAGGACTCGGAAAACAGCGCACCGTTGTTACCCAGGATACCCACGGGGTAACCATGGATTTTTGCCCAGCCACATACCAGGGTAGGCCCATAGAGCGCCTTGAACTCTTCAAAGTAGGAGCTATCAACAATGCGGGAGATGACCTCGCGCATATCAAATGGTGAGCGCAGGTCTTTTGAAACGAGGCCAAGCAAGTCTTCCGGGTCGTGGACAGGTTCTTCGAATTCCGCGTCGGGTTCCGGACCCAACTTGCGCCAGTTCAGGTGTTTCATGACCTCACGGCACATGCGCAAACCATCCATTTCATCCTCGGCCAGGTAATCACCCAGTCCGGAGATCCGGGTGTGCATATCGGCACCGCCGAGACTTTCCTCGTCGGCGTCTTCCCCGGTTGCCATCTTCACCAGTGGTGGGCCACCCAGAAATACTCGTGCCTGGTTCTTGATAAAGATGTTGTAGTCGCTCATCCCGGGCTGGTAAGCACCACCTGCGGTCGATGCGCCAAACACCACTGAGATTGTTGGAATACGCATTTTGGAGAGTTCGGTAATCTCGTAGAAGAGTCGCCCCGATTCCGCAAAGTGACCACCCTCGCGCTGAATTGCTGCCTCCGGGTCACCACCCCCTTCGCCGCGCAAATCACCACCCGCAGACTCAACAAACTGGACATAGGGCAAACGATTTTCACGGGCAATTTCGAGGCCGCGCATCAGTTTCTTGGAGTTGAACTGGTTAAATGCACCAGCGCGCACCGAGGGATCGTGCCCAAGAATGACACACTCAACATCCTCGATAACGCCGATCCCGACAACAAATCCCGAACCAATGGCAAATGCCGAACGCCATGCCGCGAGCGGGCTGATTTCAAGAAACGGCGAATCGCGATCCAGCACATGGGATATTCGCTCGCGGATAGGCATCTTGTTGCGGGATCGCAGGCGCGCCATGGCCTCTTCACCACCACCCTCGGTGGCTTCCTGCAAGAGGCCCTCCAGCATGGCCAGCATCTCAAGCATTTCAGTACGGTTCTGTTGAAATGCTTCCGCCCTGGTATCGATTTTGGAATCGAGTATGGGCATTGTTCTCCCTCCTTACCTAAATGACACGCACGATTGACTGGCATTTATAACAAGCAGGCTTCAAGCTATCATAAAAAAAAGCCGGGCGTAATGTTTTTTTCAAAAGCCGGTTTGTTGCCTGCAGGGGTCAATCGGGCTTATTCTCCCCGGCTACCAATTAACTGATTCTGCCGCTTGCGAGCGGCCAAAGAGGGATTCATGACCGACGAGATCATCAGCCGGGCGGAGGCTATCAAAGAACTTACGGCGCCAGGACAGCCTTTTGAATTAACCGACGGCACCGTCTTTGGTCGGCCAACGCGCCTCTTTAAAAACGGTCCTGCAACATTGCGTGAGCTGTTTGCGGATAATCGTTCGGATGCCACTTTCCTTGTCTACAACGATGAACGTCTCACTTTCGATGAGGCATATACGCTCTCCTGTAAATTGGCACAGGTGCTGGTTGATGACTATGGCATCAAAAAGGGAGATCGGGTTGCCATCTCAATGCGCAACTACCCGGAGTGGATTGTGTCATTTGTCGCCATCACTTCCATTGGTGGCATTGCAGTTGCGATGAATGCCCTCTGGACGCCTGAGGAGATGGCATACGGCCTGAACAACAGTGGCGCCAGCGTACTCATTGCAGACAGCGAACGCCTGGCACGGCTGGCTGACATCCGGGACCAGGTATCGGCTGAGGTCATTGCCGTCCGGCCCAACGAAACCGATACGCTATACCCGGAGTTTCATTCGCTGATTGGCAAATCAATGGCAACCACCATGCCCGATTCCACGCCGCAACCCGAGGATATCGCGACGCTGCTGTATACC
>CAYGNA010000414.1:0-4008 GCA_964351065.1 uncultured Pseudomonadales bacterium | reverse complement strand
ATAGCCCCCCCCCCGCTGATTGTACCCTAAGTAGCACTCCCCGCCTCCTCAAGGTAGAGCAGTTCTTCTTGTCGTTCGACCACCGTGAAGTACAGGCTGTCAACAACACTGATCAGGTTTTGCGGCGCCAGCAGTGGGTCACCGTTAGCATCATTAACCTGCAGCACCACAGGTGATGCTGCCTGGTCAACCCGGTAAAGCGCCCCATCACCCTCAACAACAAACAGTCGATCGCTTGCGGCAATCAGTTCGCTCGGCTCTGCATTTACGAAGGTATGCAACGGCGTCGTACCACCAGCGGTGCCATCACTGATCCACAACTGATTGCCAATGGTGAAGTAAAGGTCGCTACCAACACCTGTCAAGTTTGTGAGTGGCGTTGCAAAGTTGTTTGCGACCATCTCGGTACCGAGTGACGTACCGTTAGTCACCCACAACTGCCAGGTGTCGTCATTCGGTTCAAACACGCGGAAGAACAGTTGCTGCGTACCTACCGCTGTAAAGGACGATACGTTCTGCGGCAGCGAGCTTGCCCCGTTCTGCGGTCCCTGCAGCGACAGTACAACGTTCGCGAGGCCAGCCGGATCATCGAGGTAAGGCAGGAACACGGCCATATCGAACTCGAGCACTGCGCGACTCGTATCGCTGATGGTCAGCGTATCGCCACCGAGTACGGGATCGAGTCCTCCACCGACCAGAACGCCATCCTGGGCAGCCAGCGGATCATGTACCGTGACAGGCGCATAAGCACCCGTCAGGCGAATAAAGTCGCCAGCCTGGCCGTCACCCAGGGTAGTGAATCGATACCAGCGCTCGCTTTCACCATAGCCCAGGAAGTAACGGTTGGTATCGAGAATACCGTCGCCATTGAAGTCAGGATCGGCAAACACGTCAGCCTGGCCTGTACCGGTATCAACCAGGAAGTCCCCGCTACCGGTAATCGTACGGTTGGTAATGATGTCGTAGAGTGCAGGCAACGCACCGGCCCGGCTGTTGCCGTACATCACGTAGACACGGCCGACATCAGACTTCAGGCTGCCCGTGACAAATCCATCTGCATTAGTTGCGCCGGCCACGAGATCCGCAATGCGGTCACCGTCCAGATCAAGATTGGGTGAGGTTGGCAGGCGACCCAACTGGTCAAATTCGCTCTCACCGGTGATGACCAGGTCTGCTGCTTCAAGCAGCAGGGCACCACCCTTCTCATTAATGTCATAGAAGAAGTAGAGTGCGCCTCTCTCCAGATTGCTGATGGTTGTCGCTGGTGTAACGCTGAGACTGGTGCTCTGCAAGACGCTCGACTGTCCAACAACCAGATCAAGACGGCCATCACCATTAAAGTCACCCGCTGTGGCAGACAGGTCACCAAACAGGTAGGTCGCGCCTATAGATCCCTGGGTCTGCTGACGAATGATGGTCTGCGCGGCACCGGCAATAGCCTGTGGCAACACGGCAGCATCAGGCCGGGTCAAGTCCGCTGAGCCCTGCAGAATCATCAGGCCGCCATCGGCGCCGCCGGTATCCTCACGCGAACGGGATACCGCAAAGTCATCAAATCCGTCACGGTTCAGGTCACCCAGAGCAAACAAGCCAACACCCAGTGCTGTGCCACTGTAGACAGCCGCCGCGTCACTGCCCCTGACTACACCGCTGGTGCGATCGCTCTCGCCTGCGGCGGTCAGCACAATCACCCTGCCGGTATCCGCATTACCCGTGAAGCCCGTAGCGGAAATGACCAGATCATCAAGGCCATCACCATTGACGTCGTCTGCAACAGCAACCGATACATTATTCGGCGTGTAGGAGAATTCAAGCGCCCAGTCCTTCAGCGTGCCGTTAGCCCCACCTACCGTATCAGCAACCGTCAGTGTCCAGACGCCATCGGCCAACCCGCCTTCGTATTTGCTGGACAGCACACCGTTTGCCGCGGGCAGCCTGAATTCGCCGGTGAATGGCGTGCTACCGCTGTTCAGCGCTGTTGAGGCTTCATCGTCCAGCACAGTGTCGGTAAAGAAGTCAGATGTGCCGCCAACATTCTGGAACAGAGTCTGCTGAGATGCGCCAGGCTTGGCCAGGTCAAGCTTCAGGTTGCCAACATCAGGGAAAGTAGCATCCAGCAACACGTTCATATCGGTAATAGTGCCCGGGCTCGTTCCGTCGGCCACGGTCACATAGGAACTGGTTGGTGTCTTGAATTGCAGCGACCAACTATTGATCGATCCGCTGTACACACCCTTGTCGTCAACCACTTCCAGCGTCCAGGTGCCCGACTGAAGAATGGTGGTATCAAATACATTCAGCGTTTGCAGCGGCCGGAATGGTCCAATCACACTGCCAGAACCGGTGGTCATAGTGGTAGCGAGATCGCTGTCAAAAGTCGTCTTGATGCCAGTGCCACCGCTCAGGTTATCAGCGAGGAGCACACGCTGGCCGGCCGGACCAATCAGGGTCACCGCCAGGTCTTTCACGTTCTGGCCACTGATATTGACCGTGACGTTTACATCAGAGATTTCACCCACAAACTGGTTGATGTTGATCTTGGACGTAACAGGAGTATCCGACTTGATGTTTATGCCGAGCCCGTTAATGGTGCCTGTCTGTGTGCTGTTGTTGGTAACCCGCAATGTCCAGTTAGCGTTAACGCCGGCACCCGTCAGGCCATCAAATTCTGTTTCGGCCGTCTTGCCAACAGCAATTGTTGTCAGGTTGGTGGGTGTCACAGCACCATCAAAGAGCGTGACCTTGTTCACGCCATTGGGTGCAACCAGCTCGAGTTTGATCTTGCTCAGCTCCGGGTGACTCACACTCAGGCTTGCAGACAGTCTCGTGATGTCGTCAGTGACACCCCTGATACTGGTTATCGGAATACTGGTGATCTGTGGTGACGTTACCTTCTCTGTCTGGACAAAGAGCGTGACCTTGTTCAGCGTACCGGTATCAGCACCGGCACCGTCATACACCTGGAAGTACCAGTTACCGTTGGGATTCTGACCGTCAAATGTGGACATTGGCGTTGTGGGACGGAAGGTGCCAGTGCCACCGCCATAAGCGTAAATCGATGTTGCCGCAGCGTCGCTGAACGTCACAAACATGTTGTTGCCACCACCACCGTTACGGTTGAACAGGTAACTGTTGCGGATAAAGTCTGGCTGGAACAGGATGCCTGTCAGGTCGCCAACATAAGTATGGGTCAGGTCAATCAGCGCCCTGACATCGCGAACTGTCTCGCCTGCCCCAACGCTGACTGGGATAATAGTCGTTGCATAACCATAATCGTTGATTGCATAACCCAGCGTCGGCGTCGCAAATGTATAGTTGAAGACAGACGCTGTGGCACTGTTGAAGCCGGCGCTGCCACTGCTGAAGCCGAACGAATTCGGGAACACCCTGGTTGGGTCAGTTGACGTAAAGGTATAGTCGCCCGGGACCGTCTGGGGTGTATCGTCCGCCGGGGCCAGTTCCGTAAAGGGCTTCAGTTCCAGCGCTGCATCTCCTGCCAGCGCCACTACACCTGGCTGGAAGGGTGCGAGATCATCACCTGAGAAGATAAAGCCAAAGACCTGGTCACTGTTGCCAATATCGGCGACCACGGCGATGTCGTTGTAAGACAACCCGTTGCCGCCATTCTTGTCGCCAAACCAGTTCAGCACATTCACCGAAACGCCAGCAGACGCATTCAGTTGTGATGACAGCAACTTGATTCGCTGGGTATAGGCGCTGTCGAGTGATGCCAGGGTCACGTTGCGCGGCAACTGATGATCAGGTCCGCCAGCAACCACGGTTATCCAGGTTTCGCCGGTGCCGCTATCAACCCGGACAAACACGAGATCACTGCGACCATCAGCGTCGATGTCACCCATGCGGTCGGCGGGCGTACCAAACTCTGCGCCGCTGAAGATATAGTCGGCAGCGCCTTCAATATCAACCAGGCCAATCAGGTTAACCGGGCCAAGCAGCAGGTAGCTGTTGCCCTCACCAAAGAAGCGGCAGTCATCACGCTCGTCGCCG
>CAYGNA010000413.1:0-4009 GCA_964351065.1 uncultured Pseudomonadales bacterium | reverse complement strand
TGGCCGCACCCACCAGGATCTTCGTGTTCAGGCCATCAACTGTCTTCTCAAAGCCAAAGTCACCCGAGATGATGACAAAGCCCGAGATGTTTAGGTTGATGCTGCCCTGCAGCTGCTGGATGTTGGTGCCATCCGTAAAGACGATGTCAACTGTGTCTGTACCCGTGCCGACTGCAACACTCTCGTTAACGGCAGCCAGCGTATTGTTAATGCGAACCGCCAGTGAGCCTTCCAGTTGCAGCGCCGCGATGCCGATCAGTGCAGCGTCACCGGACGCGGTGAGTGCATAGGTGCTGGTGGTGACGGAACCCGGGACCGCAGGATCGGCGCCCGTCTGCAGCAGCACGAGACCCAAATTGCCATTGCTGATCTGGACACCTAGCGCACCATCGTCAGTTCCAAGGAACACTTCAACATTGGCAGCACCGACCAGGATCTTCGTGTTGAGGCCATCAACCGTCTTCTCGAAGCCGAAGTCACCACTAATGACAACAAAACCAGAAATATTGAGATCAAGTGATCCCTGCAACTTCTGAATGTCCGTACCGTCAGCAAAAACGACGTCAACGGTTGCAGTGCCAGTACCTACAGCAATCGATTCAGAAACCGCACCGCCGGTGTTGTTAATGCGGACATCAAGGCTACCAATCAGGGTCAGAGCGGAAAGCCCGAGCAGCGCTGCATCACCAGATGCTGTCAGGGCGTAGGTCGAAACACCAAGCGCGTCCTGGAACAGGGCTAATCCCAGTTCACCATTGCTCAGTTCAATACCGAGGGATCGATCATCGGTGCCCAGGAAGACTTCAACACTCGAGGCACCCACGAGTATCTTGGTTTCAGCGCCCGTTATCGTTCGTTCAAATCCAAAGTCGCCAGAAATAACAACAAAACCGGCAATATCGAGGTCAATCGTACCTCGCAGTGCCTGAATCAGCGCGCCATCTGCAAACACGATATCAACTGTGCCAGCACCAACTGCAATACTCTCGTTAACCGCAGCGCCGGTATTGTTGACGCGGACAGCGAGTCCACCGGTCAATGTCAGCGACGGTATACCAAACAGTTCACCATCACCCTGCGCTGTTAATGCAAACGTCGCAGGTGTTGCAACCGCGCTGTAAAGAACCAGACCAAACCCGGCATCACTGACCCGCACACCGAGCGCAAGATCTGGTGTTGCAAGCAGCACGTTGACATTGGCCGCAGCAGCCAGAATTTTGGTTGTGGCGCCATCTACTGTCTTCTCAAACGCAAAGTCACCAGTAATCGAGACGAAGTCAGCAATTTCCAACTTGATTGCGGAACCGGCAAATCGCTGCAGGTTTTCTTCGCCGGCTTCAAACAGCACGTTGACTGTGCCGCCTGGCGTTGTCAGCGTCTCATCTACCAGTCCACCCGTTGTATTGACCCTGGCAGACATCACGCCAGTGAGGGTCAGAGAAGGCACGCCCACAAGCGCCACACCACCGGAGACTGTTAACGCATAAGTGCTGACTGGGGAAACGCCCAGATTGTCCAGCGTCTTGAAGATAACGAGGCCCAATTCACCGTTCGTTATCTTGACGCCCGTTTCCTGCGCTGTACCTTCGTTTGCACCCAGGAACACGTTGACATTCGTCGCTGCGACCCGAATGACAGTGTCAATCGACGCAAAGGTGCTCCAGGTCAGGGTAGTTCCGGTGAACTCTGCATTACGTGCTTCAGCCGTCGTCGTGCTGGTCTCAGAGGCTCCGGCATCTACGCTGCTGCTCGCAGTACCTGCGGTGATGACAACGGTCGTACCCAGGTCATGCGCGAGACGATCCACAAGATTCAGTACGCTCGCCATCCGGTCATCAGCCAGCGTGTCGTCTGTATCGAACGCTACGCCCGCTTCAACGAAGCGATGCTCGCCAACACCGTCAGACGTCAGATTGACTGCTGCACCGCCCTCGGTCAGCGAAAGCTGCAGTGCTTCATCGCTAACACTCACCACAAAATAATCGGCGCCGTCTGTAAGACCGCCAATGACCGTGTTACCCGCCCCTACTTCATAAGTTACCCGGGTGCCGTCAACCAGTGCGGCCGCGCCTTCAAAATTGAAGGTGTCGGCGGCGACGTCTACTGCGATCTCACCCAGGCCGCTAAACTCAACTGGCCCAAACAGGAACTGATGCTCACCAACACCGCCGCCGGTCAGATTAACTGCCGCGCCGCCATCCGTGAGACTTAACTGAATCGTTTTTGCGTCTACAACGCTGACGAAATAGGTCTTGCCACCCACAAGTCCACCAATGACGCGACTGTCGCTGGCAAATCTATAGAGATAGGTAACTTCGGTACCGTTGGCAAGGCCATGATCAGCATCAAACAGGATCTGGTCTGTGGCGGCGTTAACGTGCAGGGTGTTGGTCGCTTCAAACTCTGTACCAGTCACCGCAACAAAAGTCTGGTTCCCCTGCCCCGTACCAGTCAGATCGATTGCCGCGCCGCCCGCCGTTGTCGCCAGCGAAATGGTGTCAGCATCAATGAGCTTCACAAAATAGGTGTTGCCATCCGTGAGACCTGTAATCAGTTGATCGCCCACATCTGTGCCCAGTTCGTAACGAACCTCATCACCTTCCGCAAATCCGTGCGCAGTGGCAAAACTGATGGTCTCGACTGACGTATCAACCGCCGTGCTGCCCTGGCTGTCGAAGAAGATAATCGGGCGGAAACGCCAGGTGCCCGTTGCCGCACCATTCAGCGTGACATTGACGTAATTGCCTGCGACCAGGTCGTCACGAGTATCGGCAATGCGAACTTCATTGTCGCTGACCCTGTTGACCCAGTAGGTGTTGCCTGCCACCAGTCCGTTGAACAGGTTGTCGCCGCCGTTCACATCAAACACAACCTGCTGGAAGCTGTTCAGGCCATGCAGGAAGTTGACGTTAATGGTGTTGCTGGCAACGCTGACAACATTGGTCTGGTTGTAGAAGTCGTCGAGGGATTTGTAAAGGCTCTGTTCGCCACTACCCTGGGAGAGCAGGTTAATGTCTTCGCCAAAACGCGCAAGAATCTGTGTGGGAGCAAGCTGGATGGTGAAGTCATCAACCTTGATGACGTAGTAGATGCCTGTGGACTTGGTCAGGCCGCCAATCTTGTCGCCACCGGTAACCTGGTAGATAACCTTGTCTTCAGTTTCGAGGTTGTGCTTTTCGCTGAACGTCAGTGTTTCGTTAACTGTATCCACCACAGGCACACTGCTGACCTGCAGCTTCGACACCCGTGCAAGACTGTGCGTGCCGGTGCCATCGCTCGTGAGATTAACCGGGGGCCCGGTGCTGCTGTTGCCAAGCTGGATCTTCTTGCTCGACTTGACGATTACTTCATAAATTGTCTGATCCTGCAGACCGCCAATGGCAGTCCCGCCGGTGACCGAGTAGAGAACCTTGTCGCCGGTCGCAAATCCGTGATCATTTTCAAATGTGATGGTTTCGGCAGCTGTATCAACCACGATGATATTTGCGGCATCAAAGCCGAATACCGACTCCAGTGTGTGTTGCCCCTCACCCGCTGTCGTCAGATCTACCCTGGCACCACCCTCGGTCAGGGACAGGGCAAGCGTATCTGCATCAACCAACTCGACAAAATATCGCTCGCCATCAATCAACCCACCAATCACCTGCCCGTCTGGCGCTGCCTCGTAACGAACCCAGTCACCATTCGCAAAACCATGAGCACTTTCAAAATTGATTTCGTTGGCGTCGATATCAACCAGAAGGGTATTGGCCGTACCAAAGTCAGTGACTGGAATCAGTTGCTGGGTGCCACTACCCTCGCTCGTCAGGTTAACGGCACTGCCACCCGCGGTGGCAGACAGGGTAATCGTGTCGGGATTAACAACACTGACAAAATACAGCGAGCCATCAGTCAGGCCACCAATTGCCGTGTTGCCAGCACCAACCTCATAAATCACCTGTTGGCCATCGCCCAGGCCATGTTCAGTTGCAAACCGAATCTCTTCAGTTGCGGTATTCACAAATTTCTC
>CAYGNA010000412.1:2354-4014 GCA_964351065.1 uncultured Pseudomonadales bacterium | reverse complement strand
CGGTTGCAGCCTGCTGCTGGTAACGCATAGCCGGGAAATGGCCGCATACATGGACAGTCAATGGATGCTGCATGACGGGCAAATTAGCGAGCTTGTTCTGTAATGTCTCTCAGGCGGTTTGCCGTAACCATGGTTACCTTACTCAGCCATTACCGGCGTCATCCGGGCCAGACGCTGTTCATGGCGATTGGGCTGGTGACCGGGGTGGCGCTGTGGTCCGCGGTGCAACTCATCAACACGCACGCCAGGGCAAGTTACGCAGAAGCAGATCAGTTACTTGGTGCAGATGCCCGCTACTGGATCAGGTCAACGACAGGGCAGGGTGTTGCGGTTGAGGACTATATAAGGCTGAGGCGGGAAGGCTTCACGTCGGTTTATCCTGTGCTGGAAGCCAGGGTCAGCGTGCCAGACCGGGGTTACCTGCCAATTATTGCAACTGACCTGCTGGCACTTCCCATGGGTGAGGGGGCGGCGAATCCGCTTGCAGGCGCAGACTGGTTGCCGTTTATCACGCAGCCTTACCAGGCCTGGATGCCGGCAACACTGGCGGCTGAGCTTGGGGTCGAGTCCAATGACCGCCTGATGCTGACCGACGGGCGCCTGCTGCCACCCACGATGATCAGGTCAAGAGACCAGCAGGGTCAGCGCGTATTTATGGATATTGGTGCTGCGATGTCGGTTCTCTCCATGACCCGTTTCACTTACCTTGCCGTCGCGTCTCTTGATGCTGACGAAAGTGTACGCCTTCTGGCCACGCTACCTGACGAATTGATACTTGTTCAGAACCAACAGGCCATAGACCTTGGGCAACTGACTCAAAGCCTGCATACAAACCTCGCAGCACTGGGTCTGCTCTCTTTTTGTGTTGGTCTGTTTATAGTGTTCAATGCCGTCCGGTTTTCGCTGCTCGCCCGCCAGGGCACACTCACGACGCTCCGGGAATTGGGCCTGTCAGTGCCCGAGATTACGCTGGCCATTATTGCTGAATCGATACTCTGGGCAATTGCAGGCACGTCCATCGGACTTGCTGTTGGCTACTGGCTGGGTTACCAGTTGTTGCCGGCTGTGGCCTTGAGTTTACAGAGCCTGTACAGCGCTTCCCTGGGTGCCACTCTCGCGCTCGAAGCAGACCAGGTTGCCGTCGCATTTATGCTGACGTTTGCAGGCGTTGCCCTGGCACTGGCCGCACCTCTTATGCAGAAAGCGCGTGAGCCTGTTCTTTTGGGGCGAAACCTGTCTGGCTTTTGGGCACGGGAAGATAACGCGGTCGGGCGCATGGCGGTAATGGGTCTCATCCTGCTGGTAGCCGGTGCGGTTGGTTATCAACTCATTAATTCAGTGATTAGTGGCTTCTCTGTGCTTGCCTTGTTGATGTTTGGTGGCGCGTTGCTGCTGCCTTACCTGATCCGGTCTGTTGTCGGCATGATCCGGCGCTTTCTGCCGGAAGACGCCTGGCTGGTGCGGTGGTCAGTGAGTGATGCCATTGCCCAGTTACCGCATCTGCGGATTGCGCTGATGGCGCTCCTGCTCACGTTGACGGCAAACATTGGTGTTACCACGCTGGTGGGGTCATTTCGGATCGCGCTGGAAGGTTGGCTACAGACGCGGCTGTCGGCCAACATTTATGTCCAGAGTGATTCACTTAATTTGCCATCACTTG
>CAYGNA010000412.1:0-2344 GCA_964351065.1 uncultured Pseudomonadales bacterium | reverse complement strand
ACGGTGGAGACTGGCTGGTGGCCCAGCACCAGCGAGTTGGTGTGAGGTTACGCTGGAACGATCGACCCGCCACAGTCAGGGGGCTCGACATTGAGGCGCCTGACAGTATTGCCATGGCGCTAGCGGCAGAAGTGTCGAGCGGTTTGCAGCAATGGCGGGACGGGCGCGGTGATCCTGTGCCGATACTGGCCAATGAGCAGGTTCGCTTTCTTGGCGGGGTGGAACTGGGCGAGACCGTGACACTGCCGACCCCGTTGGGTCCAAAACCATTTCTGGTAACCGGATTTTTCCATGATTACGGCAATCCTGCTTACCAGTTTTACCTGCCGCGAGAGAGGCTTGTCGATCTCTGGCCTGACGCCAGAACCGAGGGTATTGCCCTGTGGGTCAACGGCGGGCGCATTAACGAGGCGGAAGCAGCGCTGCTTCGCGCTGGCGCAGAACCTGGCGACTGGGTATTGCAGGATGACATCAAGGCGATTTCATTTGGTATTTTTGATCGCACTTTTGCCATCACGGCGGCGCTTAACGTACTGACTTTGCTGGTTGCCGGCACGGCGCTGCTGGCGGCGCTGCTTGCGGTGCACCAGGCAAGACTGCCTGAATACAGCCACTGGCGCTCGTTGGGGGTCAGCCTGGGTGAATGGGTGCGAATTGTTGCGCTGCCGCTTGCGTTGATGGTTATTGTCACATTCCTGGCAGCGCTGCCGCTGGGTTACCTCCTGTCATGGCTGCTGATTTACAAGCTTAACGTTATCGCGTTTGGCTGGACCATGCCGCTGGACTGGACCTGGCTACCGGTGGTTGAACTTATTTTTGTGACCCTGGCCATGGTGATGATCACTTTTATGGTGGCTGTGATCCGGGTTCGGCAGACCCTGCCGCTTGCCCTGCACCAGCTTGCAGGTACTGCCGGATGAAGCTGATACATCGCATGCGCAAGTGTTGGCTGTTCCTGGTTGTGGCCTGGTTCTCTGCCATGGTCGGCGCCGAGGACGCTTACCAGTTGTTACGCAGCGATCCGGCGGGTTATGCCGCTGTGGTGCCTGGTAAAGAACTGGCGTTTCCTCGCGATCACCTGCCCCATAAGGACTACCGAATCGAATGGTGGTACCTGACCGCGAATCTGCAGACGCCGGACCTTGCCCAATATGGTGTCCATTGGACTCTGTTTCGCCAGTCGATGAGTCCGGCACCTGACCCCGGCGGTTGGGCCAGCAACCAGGTGTGGATGGCGCACGCAGCGCTCACCACGCCTGCCGGTCATATCTACCAGCAGCGGTTTGCCCGGGGCGGTATTGGCCAGGCTGGCGTTGAGAAAGACGACGAGGGGCGTTTTGCCGCGTGGATGGATGACTGGGTATGGCGCGGCGCAGGTGCCAGGCCCTGCCCCTGCCCCTTACCCGGGCAGCTTGAATTTAGCTTGCCAGGCTACCAGGTATCGCTTCATCTGGATGCCAGTTCACCCTGGGTTCTGCAGGGTAATCAGGGCTACAGCAAGAAATCTGAACTGGGTCAGGCAAGCTATTATTACAGCCAGCCTCATATCAACATCGCCGGTACTGTTGTGCACGACGGCAAGACGCAGCCCCTGACGGGACTTGGCTGGCTCGATCGTGAATGGAGTTCACAGCCACTTGCACCGAACCAGCCAGGCTGGGACTGGCTGTCGATTCACCTTGATGACGGTCATGCGCTGATGGTCTATCGCCTCCGGCAGAAAGATGCCAGTGACTGGATCAGCGGTAGTTGGGTGGCACCCGACGGCAGTGCTTTCTCGCTTGGTCCAGAAGACATCACTTTTGAACCGCTTGAGGTGACACGCCTTAAGACAGCCCATGGTGTCGTGCGCGAACTGCCACTGCGCTGGCGGGTTGAACTGCCAAAACGCGAACTGGTTTTCGAGATTGTCGCTGACGATCCCAACCATTGGCTGGATACCGCATTTCCATACTGGGAAGGGCCTGTGAGCGTCTCTGGTAGCAGCAGTGGGCGTGGTTATCTTGAGCTTACGGGTTACTAGAAGAGCAACAGGTGCGGGGTTTGGCGCGGAACTCAGTGCGGCAGATGATGAGAGTGTTGGGTTTCCAGCACGCGGGTTGCTGGATCCTGTCGATAGAACTGCCTGAGCTGGTCGTAGAGATCGGTATCGAATCGTTTCAGCTCGTGAGGGGTTTCGAAAAACGCCTCACTGACCACGGCAAAAAATTCAGCCGGGTTCTTGGCGCCATAGGGATCAAAAAAGGACCGGTGATGATGTGCCACGTCGCCTCTCAGTTGATCAAACGCTTGCTGAAAGGTTCGGGTCCAGGTAGCCGGGTCCATGTGTACGTGAAGCGGCGGC
>CAYGNA010000411.1:0-4042 GCA_964351065.1 uncultured Pseudomonadales bacterium | reverse complement strand
CAACAAACGCTGCGTTGTGTTGCATTTGCGCCCAGTGAGTGATGGCATCCGTATCGTCACGTCCAGCAGTTTCGACACGCAAACTCATGTGCCAACAGACGTGTGCTAACAGACGGTCTTTCACAAGGGCAAAAAAGGAATAGAGAATGGAACCCGGATCAGGGCTTGGCTTCTTTGAAAGCCTGTGGACAAAACTCATGGGTGAGCCAACCCAGGCAGAACAAGAGGCAAATAATACGACGCCCGTGTTTGTCTGGAGCAACGCCAGATTCAAGCGCAGGCGCACAGACCGTGGGCTGGAACTCACCATGGAGATGCCAGAAGTAGATCTCAGTTGCAGTCGCGCAGAAGTCGCGGATCAATCCCTGATCCTGGAGTTGCAGTATCGCAATACGACGCCAGGAAAACTTTGCATGAATGACCGCTACCGGCGCACAGTACCCCTGGACGTGGACGTCCCGGAAGGTAACTCCGGGCTCGAGATTTCATGGCGGGATGGAGAACTGTGTATTGTGCTGGAAGTGCTTCCCACCGCTACCGTCAGCAAGAGTGTGGTCCAGCACGCGACTCATGTTGCCCGTCCAGCGGCGCGCAGGCTCTAAAAGCCGCTCGACCTCAATACTCCGTCACAACCTCACCTACCGTTGCGCCGTCTTCTATCCGAAGGTTTACCGGCTGATAGAGCCTGATGCTTCCCATGATGTATGACCCGGCATCCACGGTCAGGGTCGGGTAATGGTGTTTTTCAGTCCAGAAATGTCGGCCTGTTTCAGCAAACACGACATCGCCATTGATACGCGACGAGGTAAGCCCAATATCCCCGTTGGTGGTTTGAAGGTTCCCGCCAACTTCTGTCCCGCTCAGTTTTATGCTGCCGTTTACAGTTGATACATCGCCGCCGACGGTTGTGCCTGCGCCCAGATCTATCCGCCCATTCACGGTCTCGATACCATCTCGAACCCGAAGGTTCTCACCCGCTCGTATCCCGCCGTTGACCGCTTCAAGCGAGTCAACTTTGACATCATCATAAATTCGGATACCGCCGTTTACAGTTTCAACTTCACCAGCCTGGCTGTTGGAACGCAGCTTTACACCACCGTTAACCGAGTCCACATCGCCTACCCTGGCCCCCTCTGCCACATTGACTCCGCCCAATATGCTATCCACATCAAGGTCAGCGGTTCCGTTAACCTTGACGACGCATCCCTGCAGGATCAGTGCAATCAGGGGCATGAGTACCAGTCCATTTCTCATTTGTTTTGTCACAATCGTCATACTTCCAGCGCTACGTTCAGTGTTTGACGCGCCAGTCGCCACAAAGGTTTGAACCGGCGCTGCGCTGGCGTCGAAACTGGTCATGCAAACCCGGCACGCGCTTGGCGATGACGTTTAACTGAACCTCGGAGGTACCGCCTTCAATACAATTGGCCCGGGAGCGCAACCACTCCCGTGTTGCAGCAAGCGCCCGGTCGGAGAATGTCGCCCGCTCCCATCCCGGAGCCTGACTTTCACCGGCAGGCTTTCAACGGCAGGCTGCCGCCGCGTCATGACAACGACGGGGATTGCTGATTAAATTGGCGTTCTCACAGACCCGGCCGAAATTATGCGCAACCTGGAACAGATTTTTGCAGGACTAACCCTTGAAGAAAAAGTCATGCTGGTGGCAGGCGAGAGCATCTGGCGCACGCACGCGATCGAAAGCGCCGGCATACCGCTGCTAAAGGTTTCGGACGGTCCCAATGGGGTGCGCGGCGACGGCGGCGCTTCTGCTGTGTCTTTCCCTGTCGGCGTCTGCATGGCATCGACCTGGAACACCAGCCTGATCCAGGCGCTGGGTCGTGCTATTGCAGAGGAAGCCAAATCCAAGGACGTCGACGTGGTCCTTGGCCCCACCATCAACATCCAGCGCACGCCACTTGGCGGCCGAAACTTTGAGTGTTACTCCGAAGACCCCTGGCTATCCGCTGCACTCGCTATTGCATTTACCAATGGCGTGCAGGGAGAGCAGGTTGGCGCCTGCCTCAAGCACTATGTCTGCAATGACTCGGAATTCGAGCGCCATACCATTTCGGTCGAGGTAGACGAACGCACCCTGCGCGAGGTGTACCTGCGGCCCTTCGAACTCGCCATCCGTGAGAGTAAGCCCTGGACAATCATGGCGTCTTACAACCGCATTCATGGTATTTGGGCCTGCTCTCATGATGAACTTGTTAACCAGGTGCTGAAAGGCGAATGGGCTTTTGAGGGGCTCGTCATTTCTGACTGGTTCGCCGCAAAAGAAACAGTGCCCAATGCCCTTGGCGGACTCGATCTGGAAATGCCTGGCCCTGCCGCCAGCTTCGGCGACAACCTGCTTGCCGCGGTTAGATCAGGTGAAGTACCGGAAACGGTAGTTGATGACAAGGTAAGGCGACTGCTACGTGTGCTCGACTGGACCGGCAAATTCGATGATCCCGATGACAAACCGGAACAGTCGATGGATCAACCAGGGCATCGCGCCATCGCCAGACAGGCAGCCACCGAGGGTATGGTGCTGCTCAAAAACAACGGCGTGCTCCCGCTGGCTGCAGACAAGCTATCGAGCCTTGCAGTCATTGGTCCAAACGCCAGCGACTTTCGCATCATGGGTGGCGGCAGTTCATCATTGCGCCCCCATTACGTCAGCAAGCCACTGGACGCGCTGGCGGAGCAACTGGCAGGTACCAACATCCAGGTTGCCCAGGGTTGCCTGACCCACAAGTACATTCCCGCACCTGAACCAACCTGGTTATCACCCGAACCCGGCAGCAATGCCCCCGGATTGTTATGCCACTTCTTCGAGACAGAGGACACCACCCTCGAGCCTGTGATGGAACGAGTCATTGCACGCGGTACCGTCATGCTCGGTGGGATGTCTGGTGAAGCCCGACCAAAAGCCGCCAAACTGACAGGCATTTTTACGCCGCAGGAATCCGGCGAATATGAATTTGGCATGCTCTCGACCGGCACCGCAACGTTGATGCTGAATGGCGAAATGCTGATCGACAATGCAAGAGACACGACGCCGGGTGACGCTTTCTTCGGGCAAGCGACCAGTGAAAAACGCGCCAAAGTTTCAATGGTTGCGGGACGGCCTGCAGAAATCACGATCGAGTTCGTCGCAACCGAGGTTAATAACTTCCGGGCCATGCGCTACGGCATTCTGCCGCCGCAGCCTGCAGATGCCATTGCCGATGCCGCAGCGATCGCTGCCTCTGCTGATGCAGTGCTGCTCATGCTTGGCACCAACGATGACTGGGAAACCGAGGGCAATGACCGCGAAATGCTGTCACTGCCAGGCGAGCAGGACCGGCTTGTCACGGCTGTCTGCGCCGCAAACCCCAATACGATTGTTATCAACAACAGCGGTTCACCCGTGGCTATGCCCTGGGTCGATTCTGCTGCGGCAATCATCCAGACATGGTTTCCCGGCCAGGAATACGGCAATGCACTAACCGACCTCCTCCTTGGCGCTGCCAATCCTTCTGGCAAACTGCCAATCACTTTCCCGAAGAGAATCCAGGACACGCCCGCCTACACCAGCTATCCCGGTGAATTCGGCAAGGTCTACTACGGCGAGGGCCTGTTTGTGGGTCATCGCTGGTATGACGCGCGAGACATCGAGCCACTATTCTGCTTTGGTCACGGTCTCTCGTACACAAGCTTTGCCTACGAAGCCATCGACAATGTCACGTTTGACGGCCAGTCATTCGGCATGGATCTGCGCATCAGGAACACCGGCGATCAGGCTGGCATGGAGACGGTACAGATTTACGTTGAGCCAGTGGCGCCGCGCGTCGCGCGACCGGTCAAGGAACTCCGAACTTTCACCAAGGTAACACTGGCGCCAGGCGAAACCACTACCGTCAGGATCACACTCAACCGCGAGGCTTTTGCCTACTGGAATCCAGCTGACCACGCCTGGGTCACCGACGCGGGTTGCTATCTCGTGCACGCGGCGAGTTCCTCCAGGGATATCCGCCTGACCCACTCACTATCAATCGACGGATCGCCGGCGCCTGCC
>CAYGNA010000410.1:0-4043 GCA_964351065.1 uncultured Pseudomonadales bacterium | reverse complement strand
GTTCCGGCTTGATAACGCTTTTGGTCCCGAGACGATGAGTTTGCCAGTGCCCGCCCAGGCACAATACCTGTCTGCGAGTGGGTGGATAGCCAACCCGATAGACGGCTGTACCAACGCCTTTTTGGGACTCAGCACTACCCCGAATTCGTCACCATCAGGCAGTCACTCGAACATCCCCGTGGGTGCGGGCGTGTCTGACCTTTCGTTTACGTCACCCGTGCTGGCGGGGGATGCGGGGATGAATTTCAGTGCGCCCGGGGCTGGCAACACTGGTGATGTGAGTCTGCGACTGGACCTCACCGGTTTACCCTATTTGCAGTTTGATTGGGATGGCGATGGCACACCCGATTCAGTACTGGTACGCGAGGCAACCTTTGGTCAGTACCGCGGCCATGATCGCGTGATTTACTGGCGCGAGGTGCTGGAATGACCAGGCTGGCTCGTGACAATGATTATGGCCGAAAGGTAAACGCACTGGGGCCAGGCCGGAGTGATCGATAGGCGAGGTTAGCCCAGCGACACAGGTTCAGACGCGTATCCCTTGGATCAATAATCTCCTCAATCTCAAAGTATTCCGCTGAGCGAAAGGGTGATCGCAGCCGATTGAGACGCTCCTTGATCGCCTGCAAATGAGCATCCCGGTCGATAGCCTCCGCCAGTTCCGCCTTGTAGGCGACTTCGATACCCCCCTCGATAGGTAGTGAACCCCAGTCACCGGAAGGCCAGGCAAACCGAAAGTGGTGACTGCCGGGTTTGGTGTTGGCCGCGCCAGCGACGCCAAAAGCCTTTCTTACCACCACGCTGCAGAACGGTACGGTGGTTTGACCAAGCGCTGCAAGGGCAGTCGAGCCGATACGAATGGTGGCGGCTTCCTCAGACTCCTTACCTATTAGAAACCCTGGACAATCAACCAGGTGTACCAGTGGCAAGTGAAAGGTTGATGCCAGATCGCAGTGGCGTATGAGCTTTCTGCAGGCGTCAGCCGTCCAGGCACCTCCGTAGACCCTTGGATCTTCCGCAAAGATTGCAACGGGAATTCCGTCGAGGCGTGCCAGTCCTGTGATTATGGACTTGCCCCAATTGCGGCCAATTTCAAAAAATGACCCGTGATCTACCACGGCTTCAATCACCGGGCGCATCTTGTAGGTCTTGCGGGCATCTCGGGGTATCACGTCGAGCAGTTTTTCTTCACGGCGTCCAACTGGATCATCACAGGCAGTACGCGCTGGAATCTCATCCACATTGGTGGGCATGTAGGAAAGGAATTTTGTCGCCATTTCAAATGCCATGGCCTCAGACTCCGCCTCGTCATCTATGGCGCCATTACGCGTATGAATCCGGCTGGCGCCAAGCTCTTCCTTGGACACGTCCCCGAGGCTTGCCCAGTCAACCAGGGCCGGCCCGGCAATCATCATCTGTGCGGTGTCTTTCACAATAACCGAATAG
The DNA here is from genome assembly GCA_964351065.1 of uncultured Pseudomonadales bacterium. Lineage (GTDB taxonomy): Bacteria > Pseudomonadota > Gammaproteobacteria > Pseudomonadales > Azotimanducaceae > JANQJA01. The sequence goes on along the minus strand of CAYGNA010000410.1, from coordinate 2,597 downwards.
TGGGAGGTCGCCACGCGCGCAGCCCCAATGCCAGCAACTGAACCCAGCGCGAGGGAGACGGAGGGTGCGATACCAAGGTGGCCAACGATAGTCTCCCAACCAGCGACCCGGGGGATGTAGGTCCTGCCCGCCATTTCGATGGTCTTGACTGAACCGCCGCCACCCATGCCATCAACAAGGCGAATATGTGGCAGGCGCAGTTCACTGGCGATCCCTTCTGCCTGCATACGCTTGCCTGCAATTGAGGCGTCTGCTGAGCCTCCCCTTACGGTAAAATCATCGCCCGAGACAATCACGGGTTTGCCGCCAATTTCAGCAGTGCCAAACACAAAGTTGGAGGGCATAAAACTTTTCAGCTCGCCGTCATCCGTGTACTCGGCAACCCCGGCCAGCTTGCCAATTTCGTGGAAGCTCCCGTCATCAATAATCCCGTCACTGCGTTCCCTGATGGTGAGCTTGCCAAACTCGTGCTGACGGGCAACTTTTTCCGGGCCGCCCATGGCTTCAGCGAGTTTGCCACGTTGGTTCAGTTCCTCGATCTCATTTTCCCAGCTCATTGAATCGCTCCCGTATGCAGAAGTGCTGCGTCAGTCCCAGCTGAACCATGCGGTAAATCCAGTGCCAATTCAACACCCGCGCAGGTGAACTAGATGGCGTTCATCAGACGGGTCAGGAATGCAGCACCAAGATAGCCTGCCGAATAGGCAAGCAAGAGCAGAGGGCTATACCTGGCATAAGTTGCAACAGTGAGACCTGGAATCTTGCTCATGGCAACAATGCCAGCAGCCGAGCCAATGATAAGCAGTGACCCGCCGACGCCCACGGCATAGGTGAGCGAGAGCCACTCATGGTCAGCCATTTCAGGGCCGGCTTTTATGAGAGCCGCGGTTAGCGGGACATTGTCAATGAGGGCGGAGAAGAGGCCAACGACGTAATTGCCGAGGAGAGGGGAGAAGTTGGTGTACAGGTCTGCAATCTTGCTGAGCGTGCCTATCTCCTGGAGTGTGCCAACAATCATCAGCACGCCCAGAAAGAAGAATAGTGTTTCAAACTCAACCAGCCGGATGTATTCCATGATGGGGTCTTCATCAATGTCGGCCTTAAAAAAGGTGGCGACAAGAAACATGATGGAGAGTCCCGTCAGGAAACTCAGCACTGGCGGGATGCCGAAGGTGATGTTGGCAAACATCGTCAGCACGATTGTCAGGAAAAACAGGCCAGCAATAACCAGGTCAACACGGTTGACCTGGTTGTCACGACGATCGCCACCATTTTTATTCGCAATGCTGGATATTGTCGGGAGCGAGGGCGGGGTATCGCTATTCGAGACTCTTGGGCTGCGACGCTCCAGGGTGACCTGACCGCCGAGGCCAATTGAGAGTAGTGCGGCGAGCAACATCACTGCCAGAAAACCAGGCAGTGACAGCAATAACAACTGGAGAATGGAAACCTTGCCAGCGAGGAAGATCATCAGCGTTGTGACATCGCCGGTGATGAGCGCTACCCCACCCGAATTCACCGCAAACACCACCATGACGGCAAACCGCAGGGTCTTCGCCTGGGACAAGCCAAGCGAGAGCACAAGGGTGCAGGACACCAGCGTCGCGGTAATGTTGTCGGCCAGGGAAGAAAAGGCAAAACCAAAGAGCCCCGTCAGGAACATCAGGCTTCTCTCGCTGATATGGCCGGGGAGTGCAAAACGGATCAAATATTCAATCAGTCCCTTTTTGTTGAGATACGCCACAAATGTCATTGCGGCAATCAGGAACAGCCACAGGTTCGCTATCTCAGCGACGTTGTCGGTGAATTGGCTGGCAATCAAAAGACTGTTTTCGGGACCGGCTGTGACGAACAGGATGACCCAGCTGAAACAGCCGCAGATGAGCGTCACCTTGGATTTGGCGACGCCAGTTTGTTCCTCGAACACCACGCAGACAAGGGCAATAACAGCAAGCGAAATCAGGACCAAATGTATCATCGGGTAGGGGTACAGGTATGCGAGATGGGAAGCCTAATCCCAAAAAGGCAGCAGGGGAATGGTTCGCTCGTATTCAGTTGCGCCGCTGCCAGGTACTTGAATCGCGTCAGGCAGGCACTTTATCCACCAGCCACTCAAATGTGGCTCGATGAAACGGGCTATAATCCGTTGCGCAGCGCAGGTTGCAGATTGATCACAATGCACACGATGAGAGTAATTCCCTCGTGCCCATGCTCAGGTGCTCGTGCTCTGATGCTCGTGCTCTGATGCTCAAAAACGTGACAATATTCACAGGATGACAGGCTTTGGACGAAGTATGAACGCCACACACAAAATGCTGTATGAAGCGTGTCGGCAGTTACATGATGATCTGGGCCACAATCCTGTCCTGGCGAAGCTCCAATCTCCGGCGTTAACCGGCGAGGATTACCTGCTTGCGCTGACCCGGCTTCACCGAGCGGTGAGTTGTCTGGAGAATTCGCTGTCGCACTATGAAGATCTTGAGCAAGGCAATGAGCGAGTTATCGTCAGTTCACGCTATCAGAAGAAAGCGCACTTGCTGGCCGTCGACCTGAATTCCCTGGGCGCAGAACCGTACGACCCAGACGCTTCGGAAGGT
>CAYGNA010000409.1:0-4048 GCA_964351065.1 uncultured Pseudomonadales bacterium | reverse complement strand
TCCTGCGACCTGACTTGTGATTAGTGCAGCACCGGGTTAATGATTTGACAGGGCGCGGCCACCTGCCACAAAGTGTGGGGCACAACAAAACACCAGAGGGAACAGAGCATCAATGAAAGACTTCAGCGGAAAAATTGCCGTCATCACAGGTGGTGGCACAGGAATGGGGCGCGAACTGGCCCGACAGTTAATTGCAGAAGGCTGTGATGTTGCCATCTGTGATGTCATTACAGAGAACATGGAAGAGACAAGACGGCTGTGTGAGGCCGAGGCTGCGCAGGGGCGGGTAATCAGCACGTTCAAGTGTGACGTCGCCAATGAGGATCAGGTGCTTGCCTGGCGCGACCATGTCAGGAAAGCGCATAAGACCAATCATGTAAACCTGCTGTTTAACAATGCAGGGATTGGTGGCGGCGGAAGTTTTGTTAACGACACGCGGGAGAACTGGGAGCGTACATTTAATATCTGCTGGGGTGGCGTCTATTACTGCGCGCGTGCTTTCCTGCCGCTGCTGATTGCGAGCGATGAAGGGCGCATGATCAATACCAGCAGTGTCAACGGATTCTGGGCATCGCTCGGGCCGGGTACTGCCCATACTGCATACAGCGCCGCGAAGTTTGCCGTCAAAGGTTTTACTGAAGCCCTGGTCAGCGATTTCAGGCTGAATGCGCCGCACGTGAAAGCCTCGGTAGTGATGCCTGGCCATATTGGTACAGACATTGGCATCAATAGCCGAACGATTATGGGTGGTCCCTCGCCCGAGGAGATGACAGAAGAACAGTTGCAGGCATCCAGGGACTTTATGGTGTCACGCGGCTTCCCGGTGCAGGATGCATCCTTCGATCAGATACGCGCGATGATTGCCCAACAGGGTGTCGCTTTCCGCGAGAATGCACCCACAACCGCAGCCCAGGCAGCAAAGGTGATTCTTGACGGCGTCAAGGCCGACAAGTGGCGTATCCTGATTGGGGACGATGCCCACCTGCTTGATGAGCAGGTTCGGGGCGCGCCTGAACATGCTTATGAGCCAGATTTTACTGAACGCTGGCGCGATCTAATTAACACAAGGAAACAGTCATGACATTACAAATTACCAAAGATTCCATTGATCTTGGCATCATCACACTCGACGCCGAGCCCATGCTGAAGTTCTATCGCGACACGCTGGGTCTGACGCCCGATGGCGAAATGGAAATGGGCGGCGGCGGCAAAATGACCCGACTGAAATGCGGATCGACCGTCATCAAAATTGTAGTCCATGGCAGACCTCCGAAGGCCGAAGCCCATCCAGGTGGCCTCAATGGCGCGACCGGTTATCGTTACTGGACAATTACTGTCAGCAATATTGAAGAGGCAACTGCCGCCTGTGCCGATGCGGGTTACAAAGTCGCGGTACCGGTGACAGAAATCAGGCCCGGTATCCGTATCGCGATGATTGAAGATCCGGATGGCAACTGGGTCGAACTGTTGGGCATGGGTTAACCGGGTCATGGCTTTTACCGGAGCAGACCTGGTCGCCGCAGCGCTCGCACAGCTTGGCGTCGAGCACGTATTTGGTATTGTATCGATTCATAACATGCCGCTGCTTGACGCCATCAATCGACTCGGCAAAACGCGGATCATTAACGTTCGGCATGAGCAGGCGGGTACTCATGCCGCTGACGGTTATGCAAGGGCGTCTGGCAAGCTTGGCGTGATGATTGCGTCAACGGGCCCGGGTACTTCCAATACCGTGACCGGTTTGTACGAGGCGAGCTACGGCTCGTCGCGTGTGCTGGTAATCACCGGGCAGGCAGAAACGGCATTCTATGGCAAAGGCCTGGGTTACGTTCACGAGGCAGAAAATCAACTGCCCATGCTGGCGAGCGTGTGTCGGCGTGCCGAGAGCCCGCGCCATATCAATCAGTTGGGTCCAGCACTACGCGCAGTGATTGACGATATGTACACGGGGCGCCCGGCGCCCGGCGCGATCGAAATCCCCATTGACCTTCAATATGCCGAGGCACAGCCCTTCGAATTAGCGCTGCCCGTGCCTGCTGCATATCCACCTGATGCCGCAAAAGTTGCAGCTGTTGTTGAGCGGATCAGGACCGCCTCCAAAAGGGTGATCGTCTCAGGTGGCGGGGTTATATCAGGAGAGGCAAGTGAAGCATTGCAGGCCCTGGCACGCGCATTGGATGCGCCGGTCCTGACGACCGTTGGTGGCCGCGGTGCTATACCCGAAGACGATCCACTGTGTATGGGTAACTATTACACCAGTGCAGGCATTTACCGGGCAATCCAGGATGCTGACCTGACCATCGCGATAGGTACCCGGTTTGCTGTGGGGGTTGATGGGCAGGCGCAGGCCATGACACCACCTGGTGACCTGATTCATATTGATATTGATGGCAACATGGTGGGCCGCACCCATCGCGCGGATATTGGTCTGGTTGCTGATGCCAGATCAGCGTTGGTGGCAATCAACAGTGGCTTGTCTGACGTCTCAAAGAACGATGCCCAGTTCAACCAGTTTGTATTTGAGGCAAGAGATGGCGTTCGCCAGTCCATGCGTGACCGACTGGGCGCCGACTGGCCGCGCATCATGGATGCAATCCGCGAGAAACTGCCACGCGACGGCTTGTTCGTTCGTGACCAGACCATCTCCGCCTACAACTGGGGCAACCAGCAGTTTCCGATACTGGAACCCCGTACTTCCATTAACCCAACGTCCGGCGCGATTGGCCCTGGTCTCCCATTGAGTATTGGCGCAGCCATCGCAACCGGCAAGCGCACGGTGGTCGTGCATGGTGACGGTGGCTTTATGTTTCATGCCACAGAGCTGGCCACCGCTGCTCAGTACCAGGTGCCGCTGGTGATCTGTCTTTGTAACGACTCGGGTTACGGCGTGCTACGCTGGCTGCAGGACAACCGTTTTGGTCGCATCAATGAGACTGACCTCGGCAAGGTTGCATTTGCCCAGATGGCTATGAGCATGGGTGTGCCAGGCAAGCGGGTGCGCAGTGTGGATGAGTTCACCCAGGTGCTGGATGAAGCCATGGCGACGCCAGGCCCTTACCTGATTGACATAGACATGGAACACTTTGCACCCATGGCAATTTCCATGATGCCAAAAGAAAAAAACGAGGTTGATCTCTAAAGGGGTCGCTCGCAAACGCTTCAAGGGAGAAAACTAAAAAGGTGGAGCTAGAAGGTAAAGCAGTTGTAATCACCGGCGGCAGCGGCGGTATAGGCAAGGCCATGGCCAAAGCATTTCTTGCTGAAGGTGCCCGTGGCGTCATGCTGGCAGACCTGAATGCGGATGCTGTTTCAGCGGCCGCAGCCGAACTCGGTTGTGATGGCATGGCCTGTGATGTCACCAGCGAGCGTGACATCCAGGCGTTGACTGACGCAGCGATTGCAAAGTATGGCGGCGTTGATCTCTTTTGCTCCAACGCCGGCGCCGGGGGTACTGGGCTTTTGACCGATGCGACCAACGACGTGTGGCAGAAACAGTGGGAACTACACGTGATGTCGCACCTGTATGCGGCGCGCGCCGTGCTGCCATCAATGATTGAAAGAGGCGAAGGCTATCTGCTCAACACCGCTTCAGCTGCAGGTCTGCTTGCCGCGATTGGTTCAGGGCCTTACACGGTCACCAAGGCTGCCGCAGTCAAGATGGCTGAATTTTTGTCGATCACACATGCTGACGATGGTATTAAGGTATCTGTGTTGTGTCCCCAGGGAGTAAATACAGCCATGGCGCCCAAGCGCCTGGGTGATGGCCAGACTGACGGTATTATTGAGGCGGCTGACCTGGCGAAGGTTGTGGTTGATACCTTGCGCGAGGAGCGGTTCTACGTGCTGCCGCACCCGGAAGTCGAAGACTATGTGCGACGCAAGGGCGACGATATCGACCGCTGGCTACACGGCATGCAACGACTCAGGCGACGGTCGCTCGAGAACACCTGATCTCTTGGCGGTCTTGTTACGCCGTCAGGGCTTAATCAGGTTGCTCTCGACACGTTCCAGCACATCAAACTCGGCGACGAGTCTAGTTGGGCCAGTA
>CAYGNA010000408.1:0-4056 GCA_964351065.1 uncultured Pseudomonadales bacterium | reverse complement strand
GGGTTACAGCAACCACGGTGCCCGATCTGGATGAGATGGCTGAATTCAACGACGTCAGGGTTTATCGTTCGGTTGGAGCTCGTCGACCAGCGCCCTGAGCAGTGCCAGACAGACAGGAGAAGATCGCGGCAGTGAGGTCATGGCAGTCATGTGCTCGTGCCCACCCCCCGGCGTCTGTACCAGATGACAATCCTCGATCAGCCGGTGGATCTCCTGGTAAGACGTATCAAAGAGAGAGCTTTCACTTCCCACAGTCGCATCTGCTTTTGTCACTGAAACCGTCCCGTGTTGTGCCGTTGGTATCTATTACGGTGCCTGCGGCGACACTTTTCTCCCACACAAACCAATTTCGAGGAGCCAGTTTTACGCCACTGCCCCCGCAAGCGCCGAAAAGGGCTTTATAGGCAGCAACCGTCTGGCTATAGTCCGCAGCATGAGTCAGACAGGTCAGCACATGGAGGATCAGAGAAATAGCCGACCCGCAATCGTGCTGCTGGTGGTGGGTGCTATCGCTGGCGTCATGCTGGCAGCGGCTGGACTGCTGGAGGGCAAACCCGAAGTTTCGCCTGGCCAGGTCGCCCGTATCAATGACACGCTAATTTCCGTTAGCCAGTTGGATGAGTACGCCAGCCAGATAAACGCCAACACACCGGTACCACGCGACAAAAACTTCCTTCTTAATCAAATGATTGACGAGGAACTGCTGGTACAGCGAGGGGTTGAACTGGGGTTGGTGCGGCAAAGCACACCGGTAAGAAATGCAATCATCGAGGCCGTCACCCGACGGTTTGGCAGTTCGGCACCTGATGTACAGATTACAGAAACTGAACTGCTGGCGTACTATGAGCAGAACATCGACCAGTTCTTGCCACCTGCGGTTTACACCGTTCTGGTGATAACACCAGCTTCCCCGAGCGGCGCCTCAAGCCCACTGACCTATCCCTCGCTGATCGCCAGGTTTGGCCCCTCGCTCGCTGCAGAAATTGCGCGGCTGCGGCCGGGCGAGCAGACCAGTACCAGTGGTGACACCGTGGTGCGCCTGATTGAGACACAGGGCGGTGAGGCACCACCATTTGAGCGTGTACGAAACCTCGTGCAGGAAAACCTCAAACGGGAACTCGCGCTACAGGCATTCCGCGAATATCTTGCCTGGCTGCGACAGCGCGCAGAGGTGGACCTCAGGCCACAATGAAAGCAATCGCGCTTACATCGCTGGGATTGTGCCTGCTTGTGAGCTTCTCGAATGTCGCCCACGCCCATTCTCGCGGTGAGACCTGGTCAGTGGTGCAGGTGAAAGGCCAGGAGGTGTCCGTCAACTACTCGCTGCCGGCTAACGACCTGGCCCGGTATCTCCCGGAACTGGCCTGGTCAGACACATTTTCCGAAAGCCTCGCTGAGGTCGTCACCAGCGGATACAAAATCAGTATCGACGACATGGCATGTGAAACCTCAGCCCCGGATGTTAAGCAAGGTGCGGAACAGATCGATGTTCGCTGGCGAGCGCACTGTCCACCGGGCAACAGGCTCACCATCATCAACAACGCCCTGTTTGACCAACTCCCCAGTCACCTGCACATTGCCCAGGTCGTAAGACCTGATCGAGAGATACGCGAGCACCTGTTTACCGGAACGGATCGGCGTTGGGAACTGGCAGAACCCGCCGGACTGATGGATACCCTGGTGCGATATTTTGAACTGGGCGTGCTTCACATTATGACCGGGTATGATCACCTGGCCTTCCTGTTTGCCGTTATCCTGCTGACGCCCAGGACGGTAACACTCCTGTTGATGGTCACCGGCTTTACCATCGGCCACACCCTGACCCTTGCGCTGGCGGTATTGGGCTATGCCCGCGTGGACAGCGGCGCTGTCGAGGCGCTCATTGGCTTTACCATCGCGCTGGTTGCAGCCGAAGTTGTGGCGCTCCGGTACAAACTGCAGCGGTCGCTGATGGTTGTCACAAGTCTTTTACTGCTGGCACTGGTTGTTGCTACCCGAACAGGCACCATGGGGTCCGGGCCAGGCAGCCTGACACTGCTTGGGCTCTGCCTGTTCTGTATCTGCTACCTGCAACTCTCAACCAGGACAAACCTGCAGGATCTGGTCAATCCAATCCTGACGTTCCTGTTTGGTCTGATTCATGGCTTCGGTTTTGCGGGGCTGTTAACGGAGATCGGCCTGCCGCAGGAGTATCTCCTGCCGGCACTGATTGGCTTTAATCTAGGCGTCGAAGCAGGCCAATTGGCTGTGCTCGGGTGTGTTGTGGCGGGCGGTATATTGCTCGTTCGCCACATTCGCCTGCCTGTCTACACGGTTGAAACCATCGCTTCAGGTCTATGCGGACTTGGATTGTTCCTGTTTGTATCACGTTCGTTTACAGCTTAGCGGCAGGTGCCAATTGCCGGCCGCACTTCTCAGAAAAATGCGGCCAGATCCAGCCCAAACCCGGACTCTCGCAACTCACCAGTTGCCACATTCGTCACCCGGGTAACGCCTGACGCTGCAAAGCCCACTGAACCAAATACCCGCCCAACCCACGGCGCATCATCCGGCAACCACGCGAACGCTGTGGCAAATCCGCGTCGCTTGAGCACCGAGATCCCCCTGACCAGGAGTTTTGTACCCATACCGTGACGCTGGTAACCGCTATTCAGGCAAACGCCTGCAATCTCGCCCACATCTTCATATCCGGGCAATGGGTCCAACGGCCTGCCCGCGGCGACAAAGCCAAAGATGTTGTCATCTTCCGCGACATAGACAAAATGTTCTGCACTGCCAAGCAACCAGGGCCAATCAAGCCGCTCCAGGCTGATATGACCGCGCACCAGCAACTGCAGTGCATCGGTATCCGCCGGCCCACCGCGGCGGATGGCAACTGACTCAAGCGTATTGATCATAAATCGTCTCGGCTTGCCCAAAAGCGTATCTCCCAACTCAACAGATTACGCCAACGCGACACGAAATTGCAGCCACCGGCCGCTCCCGCCACTATCCACAGGCGCCCCTATTCGCTATGCTTCGCGGCTCACGAAATACAGGATATCGCCCCACATGATGATGAATGATGAATCTCCCGAGCAGAAATCGCCGATGGTGAATGTCTACGACGAGAAACTCTTCAAATCCAGGTCCATCTCCATCTTTGGCCAGATCAATGACAAGATCGCGCGTAGTGTTACCGAACAGCTACTTGCAATGGCGGCAGAAAGTGATGACCCGATTACCATCTACGTTAGTTCACCCGGAGGCCACGTCGAATCAGGTGACGTCATCTACGACATGATCAAATTCATCAAGCCGGAAGTACGCGTTGTTGGCACCGGTTGGGTGGCAAGCGCCGCCACCAGTATTTACCTTGCTGCCAAAAAGGAAAACCGCTATTCCCTGCCCAACACCCGCTACCTGGTTCACCAGCCATCAGGCGGCTCACAGGGTGATGCAACTGATATCAGCATCCAGGCCCAGCAGATCCTGAAAACCAAACAGCGCATTAATCGCCTGATTGCTGACGAAACAGGGCAACCTCTTGAGCGCGTGGAGAAAGATACAGACCGCGATTACTGGATGACCGTCGAAGAAGCCATCGAATACGGTATTGTCGGGAAAGTCGTCAAGTCGGTCACCGAAATCAGCTAACTGTTAACCGCTAGCCGCCTGCAGGCACGCACACAGCGTCTGCGCCATTCCTGTCTTTTCAACAGGATTGACGCGGACGCCAGCCACAAAACTCATCGAGATTGAGCGCTCAAAGGGGCTGATAGCCCTCGACAGCCTAGATCACACGCAGTTCGTGCAGTCTTTCCTCAAGGTAGCTCCCAGCCGTGTGACGCTTTGACAGGATTACGTCTGAACGCGGATGCAAAAATAGTGGCAACGACATGCGCCCTTTCCTGCTATCAGGTCCCGGCGGGTTGATCACCCGATGTTTGGTCGACACGAAGTAACCGCCAGATGCTTCCTGCAACATATCGCCGGTGTTGATGATGAAATTCTCGAACTCGCAGGGCACATCAATCCAGGTCCCATCGCTGCCCAGCACCTGAAGCCCTGTTACTG
>CAYGNA010000407.1:2853-4073 GCA_964351065.1 uncultured Pseudomonadales bacterium | reverse complement strand
CTTTCACCCGCCTGGGCTGGAAGAGATAAGGCGTGGTCATGGTGTTGTCCACCACAAAAATCAGACCGCGCTGCTCGCAGAGTTCCCCAATGCGTACCAGGTCAGAGACCTGCGTCCGCGGGTTCGCGATGGTCTCAACAAACACCAGTCGCGTGGTTTCCGTAATCGCTGCTTCAACCGCTGCCACGTCGGTGGCATCCACAAAGGAAACATCAATACCGTGCGTGCCAAAGGTGTTAAACAGGCTGTTGGTGTTGCCAAACAGGAAGGCTGACGAAACAAAATGATCACCCGCGCGCAGGAGTGCAAACAGGGTGGTGCCAATGGCGGCCATGCCAGTGCCAAAAGCGACGGTGCCAAGCCCGTCTTCCATCAACGTAATTTTGTCCTGCAGCGCGGTGACAGTTGGATTCACCTGCCTGCCGTAGGTATAGCCAGGCTGGCTGCCCTGAAACACCGCGGCAAGATCCCGCGCATCGTCATACGCATAGGTCACCGCGGTATGCACTGGCTTGTGAATTGAGCCGTGTTCAATCTTGCCGCGCCTGTCGGAGTGTAATATCCGGGAGGCAAAACCGCTGGCTGGTTTCTCATGTGGCATGGCACTCTCCTTACTACCCCGCATTTACTGGGGGCAAAAAAAAACCTGTTTAGTCGCAACTAAAGCAGGTTCCCCTCTCTTTAGCTGCATTTATTGCGCGCCCGCAAGCTGAAATGATCAAATCGGCGCGATATAACGGCGCTATTCTAGGACTGCGCCCTGTCCAAATCAACAAGGTGCCAGAATCAGCCGCAGATGAACCCGCCGGCCCAATCAGCTTCCCTTATCCCACCCGCCGCTTTTCGTCTTTGACGCGGGGATAAAGCGGCGGCCCGCCGCACACCGTCACCGTTTTCTGACGTGTGCCGATATCCGCCCATTGCACCGTCTCGGGCAATCCCAGCCGCCGCCGCAGTTTGCACGCAAGCACAGGGACAAAGACAGTTCCCAGTACAGAGAGGTCTGCGAGCGCGTGCCACGTCACCCAGAGCACGGTCAGGCGCCGGGCATGATCATCAATCTGCCAGGGTGCCTGCCGCTGAAACCAGGTGTTCACCGCTGTGCAGGCTGCCACAAACGCGCGGGCGCCATTGGCTGGCGCCGTCGCCTGCAATGTCTCCCGTACCTCGTCGGCCGCATTCTGCACCTCATGCAGCAGCGTCTCATCAGATTGGTGAAG
>CAYGNA010000407.1:0-2843 GCA_964351065.1 uncultured Pseudomonadales bacterium | reverse complement strand
GTATACGGCGCCGTCAGCATGTTTTAGTGCAAGCGCGGCAAACCGCGCGTGCAGATTACCCAGATTGTTGGCAAGATCGCTGTTCACTAGTTCAATCAGGCGCTCGTGGCTGAAGTCCACGTCCTGCCCCAACGTCACCGAGCGCAAAAAGTATAGCCGCAGGCCATCGCTGCCAACCAGCGGCAGCAGGCTCGCCGGGTCAACAATGGTGGCAGGGTCAGATTTGGCAATTTTCCTGCCTTCAACGGTGAGCCAACCATTCACGACAATTTGCCGCGGTAGCGGCAAGCCGGCGGACCAGAGTAACGCGGGCCAGTAAATGGCATGGAAGGTGAGAATGTCCTTGCCAATAAAGTGGGTGGTGTTCTGCCACCAGTCCTGCACTGCCGCCGAGTTCAGGGCAGCATTAAAGTCGCGCGCATCGGTGTCGACCAGTGCAGAGATGTAACTCGCCAGCGCATCAATCCAGACATACAGCACGCTGGTGTTATCGCCGGGCACGGGTATCCCCCAGGTTGTTGATGCCCGGGAAACAGCCAGATCATGCAGGGTGTTGCCACGCAAAAAGGCCAGCACCTCGTTGGCACGCGCCTGCGGCACAATAAAGTCAGGATGGTTTTCTATATGGTCCAGTAGCGCCTGCTGATAGCGAGAAAGCCGAAAGAACCAGGCGGGTTCCGCACCATGTTCCAGCGATCGGCGGTGCACGGGGCAGGTGTCGCCCTCAGTGAAGTACTGCTCACACTCCACGCAATAGAGACCTTCATAACTGCCCTGGTAGATGTCACCAGCATCCACCAACCGTTGCCAGATAGCGAGAGTCACCTCGCGATGCCCGTCGCTTGTGGTGCGCTCAAACCGGTCAACCTCAAGCCCTAGGTTTTGCCAGAGTGCTGCAAACTCGCGCGAGCGGCTCGCAACAAACTCGGCTACCGGGACGCCAGTCGCGGCCGCGGTACGCTCTATTTTCTGGCCGTGTTCATCGGTGCCGCTCGCCAGCAACACCTCCCCGCCCTGTAGCCTCCAGAAGCGTTTGTAGGTATCCGTCACAATGGTCGTATAGGCATGGCCCAGGTGAGGCGAGCCACTGGCGTAGTAAATGGGTGTTGTCAGGTAGTGCTTCACTGTTTAGATCCTCCAGAATGAAAAAACCCCGGCGGTGGTTTCACCTGCCGAGGTTTTTGCTGAAGCGATCCCGGAAGGTGAGCTCACCTTCCTCGCACGCGCAGAAAGTCAGCCTATGACGATTGCCATAGACATCATCATGTTGCTGATGATTTTGACGCTGTCTGCCAGTCTGCTGCTATTCACTGCTTGCATCTCTACGTGCTCATTTAAGGGTTGCCATATTAGTTGATAGAATCGTTAAGTCAAATCACCAGGTTATGCCAGATGCAAAAGCGCGCCTTCAACGAGCAGCTACTCAGTTTCCTCGAGAATTCACCGACCCCTTTTCATGCGGTTGCCAGCATGCGGGCCATCCTGGATGACGCCGGCTTTACGGCGCTGGACGAATCACAGGCCTGGTCACTTGTCCCAGGGCGTTACTACGTCATTCGCAATGGGTCTTCTATTGTCGCTTTTGTCCTGGGCAAACAGGATCCGGTTGAAAGCGGCATTCGGATGGTGGGCGCGCATACCGACAGTCCCTGCCTGCGCGTCAAGCCAAAGCCGGAACTGCTGAGCCAGGGATACCTGTCGCTCGGCGTAGAAGTCTATGGTGGCGTCCTGCTGAACCCATGGTTTGATCGCGATCTGTCATTGGCAGGCCGAGTAACCTGCGAGACCAGCAACGGTCAGCTGGTGAGCTACCTGATTAACTTCCGGCGCGCGATTGCAACCGTACCCAGCCTTGCCATCCACCTCGATCGAGAGGCAAACAATATCCACAGCGTGAATCCGCAGAGAGATATTCCGCCGGTGCTCATGCGCGCCGAGAAAGCGGCCTCGCTGGAGCCCATACTGATTGATCAGATCAAGAAGGAACACAAGAGCGCCAAAATCAAGCGGGTCCTGGGGTTTGAGCTGTCTTTCTATGATACCCAGCCACCTGCCATCACCGGGCTGGAAGATGACTTTATTGCCAGCGCACGTCTCGACAATCTGCTGAGTTGTTATACAGGGCTGATGAGCCTCCTTGAGGCTGGTCCCAACGTAACAACCCTGCTGGTCTGCAACGATCACGAAGAAGTCGGCAGTGCATCCGCCGAGGGCGCCCAGGGGCCATTTCTTACGGCGGTGATAGAGCGCATGTTGCCAACCCCGGCCAGCTTCCACCAGGTGATGGCCCGGTCAATGCTCATCTCAACCGACAACGCGCATGGCATCCATCCCAACTTTGCTGACAAACACGATGGCAACCACGGTCCTGTCATGAACAAGGGCCCGGTCATCAAGATCAATACCAATCAACGATATGCCACCAACAGCGAAACAGCGGGTTACTTCCGTGCGCTGTGTGATGCGGCCAAGGTGCCATTCCAGGTGTTTGTCACCAGAACAGACATGGCCTGCGGCAGCACCATCGGGCCGCTCACCGCAAAAGAACTGGGCGTAAAAACCCTGGACGTGGGCGTACCCACCTTTGCCATGCACTCAATCCGGGAACTGGGTGGCGCCGATGATGCGCACCTGCTGCACAAGGCGCTGGTGAGGTTCTACAAAGACCAGGGCCACCTGGGTGCTTATCCTTCCTGAGTTGTCATTGCAACGAGAGTGACTTCGCCGCGACCCCCGCGCCCCTGTCGTTTCGACTGCAGCGGCGTAGCCGCGGAACGGAGAAATCTCAATCACCGGGATCTCTCCACTCCGGCCTTACAGGCCTCCCGTCGAGATGACCATGG
>CAYGNA010000406.1:0-4074 GCA_964351065.1 uncultured Pseudomonadales bacterium | reverse complement strand
CAGTGAAGATGCTGGCAAGGAAAAAAATCGTCGCGTTGAGTTGGTAGAACGATGAATCGGTAAGCATCGCGTTCGGGCGGGGTTTGGATTCAGCTTGAGTTAAGAGCCACTCTGATCTCGCCGTTTTTGTCGCCAGACCCTTGCTGTCAGACCCTGTAGACCTGTAACACAAAATGCGACAATTCAACGGGTTCTGCTAGAGGTGATGTTCTTGAACGAAACGCAACGTTATCTTTTTGATACTTTTGGCTATTTTACTATTCCCAATGCGTTGGACCTGGCCCAGGTGCAGGATCTTCGCAACACGCTGCGGGCTCCCATTGAACAGTCTGAACCGGTGCAACAGGCAGAAGGGCCACTACACTGGGGGCGAATATGGCGCGATCTTCTGGATCTGCCCAATATCTCACCTGTTGTAGAGGCCATGACGGGAAACCATCGGCTGCTGAAAGGTCGCCAGGCTCAGCGGGGCGAACAGGCGCTGCCCACATTCCGCATAGACCACATCAACGTGCACACCCACGTCAAGAAGGGCTACCCTGGCGCATATCTCCATGGTGGCTGGTGGGATACCGGTGGTTCCCAGTTCTTTCGCTATCACGACGGCGAATTTTACAACGGCCTGATTGTTGTCGCCTTTGAACTCTATGATACGTATGGCAATGACGGTGGTTTCTGCTGTGTACCCGGTAGTCACAAGGCCAACCTGCCATTTCCTGACAAATGGCGAGATCTCAGCCGTGGCATTCCTGACTGTCTGACCAGGGTTCCTGCATGCGCTGGTGATGCTATCGTATTTACCGAGGCGCTGACTCACGGCACGCTTCCCTGGGAAGTTGATGACACCCGTCAGACGCTTTTCTACAAGTTCTCCCCGCACGGCACTACCTGGTCGGCTGACTACTTCAATCCCGATGACTTCCGCCACTATGATGATATGGATAACCGGAAACTCGCCATCCTCGAGCCACCCAATGCGCGTTATAGCGGTCGCCCAACCGCGCCAAAATGGTTTACCTGAGCCGCACCCGGGGAAAAAGAACAGCAATCGAAGGTGCCAGGCCGGTTACCAAAACGGGTACAGAAACGGTACCAAAACAGACACACATTGAAGATTATTGGCTCTCTGTGCTGGGGCCGGTCTCACCGCTGTTTGGCGTGCGCGCGCTGAGGGTGATGAGCGTCCCTTCAATGTTGGTCGCGAGGGCGTCTGTCGTGTCCGGGGTCGTACAGATCAACATCGGCCTGTCCACACTGTCTTCGACCCTGATGGTATAGAAACGGAACAGGTACATGCGAAGCCTTAGATCAGGCTGTTCACCCTCACATAACCCAAGTATCGCGCCTGCGGGTACAACTTCTGCGAATCGCGCGGCAGCGTTCAGTTGCGCCGGGTCGTCGCTGATGTTGCCAAACTTCAAGGCGATACTGATGCATAGTACGCCTGCCATAACGAACGGCACCACCAGCGCCAGTCGCCGTCCGAGTACAGACGCGGAAATTGCGAGGCTTACCTGTTTGATCACCGGACTTGCGCAGACTGCGATAGCCAGCGCGAAGAAGGGGAAGGATGGCAACAGATAGTGAATGTACTGTCTTGGGCTTATTAACAGGGGCAGCGAGGCGCTCAGTGCAATGAGAAAGTAAAGCATGACGGCTCTCGAAAACAACGGTCGCAGTCGAAATGCGGCAAGTAGCAACACTGCGCAGAGAATCGGGCCCACAAGATTGAAGCCCAGGCGCGACAACAGGTAGGTCCTGCCAAACTGAATCTGGCGTGCGCCGCTGAACGTCGAGACAAGCTGGGCGTCTATGTACGCGCGCGCTGCCTCCCTGGTGTCAGCCAACAGCAACAGTGCTGCCAACACACCACAGACAGTGGCAAGCTGCAGCATGCAGAGTCGAGGGAGGCTGGTGTTTACCGACGACCTGCCGCAGAGCCACATCAAAGGATAGACTGCCAGTGGAAACAAGCCGACCGGCCCTTTGGTAAGTGTGGCGAGAACGATCAGAAAGCCGCTTGCAAGAGCGAGTCTTGCTGGCATCCTGTCATGTACCGAGGCTACTGCTGCTGCCACGCTGGCGAGCGTCAGTAGCGCCACTGTATTCTCCAGAAAATTGTTGGTGTAGGTGAATGCGCAGGTCGGGAAGATCAGAAAGGTAAGCACCGCGTACCACCCATTCCCGGTTTCAGCAATTGCCAAGCGGTAGATGATGATGCAGGTCAGCAGCAGCATAGCGACGGCGTGGGCATTTTCTACCCAGAATGCATCTCCGAGGATGCTGAAGAACAAACTCTGTAGCCAGAGTCCGAAGGGCGGATGGTCATGAAACGAGGCAGGATCAACCAGGTAGTTGGGAGGGAACCAGAAGGATCCATCACCGGCGGCCAATTGGCGAGCGATACCGGCGTAAAGCGTGCCGTCGGGCATCATGCCCCGGGTGACGACATCAGAGATGACCGCGAGGAAAAGAAAAACTACGCCTGCAAAGAGCGCACGGTCAACTGTTGTTGTGGACATGCCGGTTTGCACAATCAGCCCTGTCTTCCGATTCTGATAGCCATCCCGGTCACACTCTGTACCTGCTAATGATGTATTGCTGCGCTGTCCGAAAATGTCCGAGGCTGCGTCGCTTGATTTGGCAGCCACCTTTGCGCTGGCGATTCACCAGCGGGGATCGTATCGCCTGTTGCAAAGATACAGGGGAACGGCGGGCAGTTCACTCCCCGGGGCAATGCTTTGACGTGATCAGCGACGTGACCGGCGAGGTTTTAGCGTTTTAGGCCTTGCCGAAGTTGTTTTCGAAAGGACAGGTTTGTCTTGCAGATGCTTTGGCTTTTTTGGCTTTTTGGGTTTGGCTGGCGCAGGCACGCCAGATGACTCCGGCACATTGTGGTTGGGTTCAAAGTCGTCGACGTACTCGCGAGGAATGACTTCTCGTAATAGCCGCTCGATGTTTCGCAAATAATCGAACTCATCTGCGCAAACCAGCGATACGGCCTGCCCACGCTCTGCGGCCCGTCCAGTCCTCCCAAGGCGATGTACATAATCTTCAGCAAGTTTCGGTAGATCAAAATTCACGACACCGGGTAACTGGTCAATATCCAGGCCTCTGGAGGCAACGTCGGTCGCCACAAGTATCTGTACCTGGTCGTTCTTGAAATCCTGAAGATTGCGCGCCCGGACCGCCTGGGTTTTGTCTCCATGAATCGCTAATGCAGCAAACCCTGCTGCCCCAAGGCTGTTAACAAGGCGGTCAGCACCCTGCTTGGTGTTGGTAAAAACCAGGGTCTTGTGCCAACGGATATTTGCGATCAGATGAATGAGCAGGTCTGTCTTACGCTTTTTGTCGACAGGGATCAGCCATTGTCTGACTTTGACGGCCGCGACGCGTTGTGGGCTTACGTTAACCTCGACAGGTTTATGTAACATATTCTGGCTGAGTTTTTTTACCTCGCTTGATAACGTTGCCGAGAACATCAGGGTCTGGCGATGGCGCGGCAGCAGTTCGAGCAATTGATTCATCTCGTCAGAAAAGCCGAGGCTCAGCATTCGGTCTGCCTCATCAAGCACCAGAATACTCAGTTCATCAAACTTCACGGCATTTTGATGATAGAGGTCCAGCAACCTGCCGGGTGTTGCGGTCAGCAAGTGAACCCCTTTGCGCAGACTCATCATCTGCGGATTGATTTTGACGCCGCCAAATACGGCAGCGGAACGCAGCCCACTATTGCGGCCGTAATCCCTGATCGATTGGTGCACCTGCGTAGCAAGTTCTCTGGTCGGCACAAGGATAAGGCCTTTTACACAGTTGGGTCCGGGTTGCTTGCCAGCAGATAAAAGGTCCAGCATGGGACCAATAAAGCCTGCTGTTTTCCCTGTGCCCGTTTGAGCTGCGACCAGCAGATCATGACCTTTCAGGGCTGCCGGGATCACCTTTTGCTGAACGGGCGTCGGCGTTTTGTAACCCGCAAAAAGGAACGCCTGTTGAACTTCCTTTGAAAGGCCCAGGCGTTCGAAGGTCATATATTGGTACGGTCGGAATGCTTGCGGTCGGAGCAAACCGTTGGCG
>CAYGNA010000405.1:0-4088 GCA_964351065.1 uncultured Pseudomonadales bacterium | reverse complement strand
CGCTCCAACCTGCGTCACTATTTTGGGCGCATTTTTGCGACGCTTGCCTCCATGACACTTGGCATGGTGGTCTACGATACACAGTGTGGCGCAAAGCTGTTTCGTGTGAGTGACACATTTCTCGCGGCGATCAAAGCCCCTTTTCTGTCGCGCTGGGCATTTGATGTTGAGCTGCTTGGTCGCCTGGACCGGGGTAGCATCGACCAGCCAGGCCTGCCGCGCACGGCATTTCTTGAAGTACCGCTGCAGGCATGGCGCGACGTTCAGGGTTCCAAGATTGGCCTTGCCGATATGATCATGGCAACGCTTGAACTGATATTTATCCACGGCAGGCTGAGAGGTTAAGAGTTATGTGGTTGCGCACGAGTTGCAGGCTTGCTTTCGATATTGAGGTCCCCACGCCATTTGTGTTGATGTTGAGACCCAGAAGTGGTGCGCAGCAGTGGATTACGCGGGAAGAGTACACGCTGAAACCAAGTGTCCGCGCGTTTGAGATGACAGACGGTTATGGCAACCTGTGCCAGCGTTTGTTGGCGCCGCCCGGACCCTTCGAGATCAGCACGGCGGCGGAGGTCATGACCGCCAACGAGACTGACGAGGAGCCCGGGGCGCCGTTTGTGGAAATCCAGTATCTGCCTGATCCGGTCCTCATTTATCTGTTGCCTTCGCGCTATTGTGAGTCAGATCGGTTTGGCATGATGGCCTGCGAGATTACGAATGACGCGACGCCTGGCTATGATCAGGTTGCTGCGATTGTGACCTGGCTGCGTGAAAGGGTTCACTATCGACCGGGTAGCAGCGATGTGCCGGTATCAGCGATTGAAGTGAACCAGCGGCAACTGGGTGTGTGTCGGGATCTTTCACACCTCGGGATTGCACTGTGTCGCAGCCTCAGTATTCCAGCGCGGATGGTCGTGGGTTACCTGTACGGACTTGAGCCCATGGACCTGCACGCCTGGTTCGAGGCATACGTGGGTGGTCGATGGTACACGTTTGATCCGACTCAGCCTGTACTGCGGGGCGGTTATGTTGCGATTGGATATGGTCGTGATGCGGCCGACGTGGCCATGTACAACCAGTTTGGTCCACCGGTCTATCCAACCGAGCAGCAGGTGGAAGTCATGTATCTCGGCACGAGTTGAATACAAGCCGGTTAAGAAGTTCATTCCAGTTAGGAAGTTCATTAATTCAGGAGAGGAACCATGAGCACTGCAGCGCGCGTTTGTGTGGTACCGGAGCAACCCGGTCCAATAGAGATTGTCGAGGTTATGTTGCCCGATCCTGGGCCGCACCAGGTACTTGTAAAACAATACGCGAGCGGTGTCTGCCACAGTCAGTTGCATCAGATGCACAACCCACGCGCTAACGCGATTGTCCTTGGACACGAATCTACAGGCATTGTGCTGGCACGAGGCAGTGAGGTAAGTCATGTGGAAGCCGGTGATACGGTGCTGGTCACCTGGGTGCCGCGGAACGCGAGCCAGGCCGGCAGAGCACCGGTTCCCGCCGCAGTTTCATTGCCTGATGGCCGAACTGCTACCAGCCAGAATGTGTTTACCTGGGCTGATCATACGCTTGCCGACGAGCAGTATGTGGTGAAGGTCGCGTCCGATATTGACCTTGAAGTCACTGCAATTATTGGTTGTGCGGTGATGACGGGTGCGGGTGCGGTGGAGAACACCGCCGGCGTGAAAGCCGGTGACAGTGTTGCCATTTTTGGTGTCGGCGGGGTAGGTCTTTCGGCCGTTGTTGCGGCAAAAAGCCTGGGCGCGAACCCCATCATTGCCGTTGACCTCGATGAGGAGAAGCTGGCGTTTGCGCGGCAGTTTGGTGCAACCCATACGATTAACGCGGGCGAACAGGACCCTGTTGCAGCCATTCGTGAACTCACCATAGATAACTCCCGACGCGGGATGAGGGGGCAGCCAGTTGCCGGTGCGGACTTTGTGTTTGATTGTATTGGACTGAAAAAGACCATGGAGCAGATTGTGCCCGCTGCACGTACCGGCTTTTTTGGTGCGGAACCAGGCGGTACTGCCGTACTGGTTGGTGTACCCCAGACCTCAGTCGAACTCAATGCCGTCGATATGTTGATCAACGAGAAAAAGTTCATCGGCAGTATTGGTGGATCCTGTTCTCCTGACCGGGATTTTCCCAAATACCTGCAGTGGTTTGATGAAGGCAAGCTCGATTTGAACCAGATGGTGACGGCAAGATATTCAATTGATGACATTAATGTCGCGACCAGCGCACTGGAAGCCGGAGAGATCACGGGGCGAGCAATTCTCGTATTCTGAGTGCGTCGTGTGAGGTATTCACCCGACTAATCCTGTGGCGAGACCGCATTAATTCGCCTATCATTTGTGGTCCTCACACACCCGCGGTAGCCTGATGCGCGCAATTATTTGTTCTGAATTTGATTCACCAGAGAAACTCAGCGTGCAGGAGGTTGAAGATCCTGTCCTTGCGGCGAACGAGGTATTGCTGAGTATTCAGGCGACAGGCCTTGGGTACGTCGATGCACTGACTGTGGCAGGGCTCTACCAGATCAAGCCCAGACTGCCATTTATTCCAGGCAATGAAATCAGTGGTGTGGTTGAAAAAACCGGTGAAGAAGTTCGGCACCTGCGTGTTGGTCAGCGCGTGCTGGCGATGCCGAGCAGGGGCGGCTTGGCAGAAAAAATTGCGCTGCCCGAAAGCGCCTGTGTATCGATTCCTGATGTACTGAGTGCCGAGGCTGCTGCGAGCTTTCTTGTTAACTACTGCACTGGCTACCACGGCCTGGTTGATTGTGGTGGTCTGAAGCAGGGCGAGACAGTGCTTATTCTTGGTGCCAGTGGCGGGGTTGGCGTGGCTGCGATCGACATTGCCCGGGCGATTGGTGCAACCGTTATTGCGGCGGCTTCAAGCAAGAAGAAGCGCGATGCGTGCCTTGAACTGGGCGCCGACCACGTCATTGATTACAGCCTTGAAAACTGGCGGGATGAACTCAAGGCGGTGCTTGGCGAACGTTCGCTCGACGTGGTTTATGATCCAGTGGGTGGCGCATTTGCTGAACCTGCATTCAGGTCCCTGGGTGCTGGTGGCAGATACCTGGTGGTGGGATTTGCGGCCGGTGATATTCCCCGTATTCCGCTCAACTTGCCGCTGTTGAAACGGACCTCAATTGTTGGGGTTAATTGGGGGGGGCATATTGCTGCTAATCCAGGTGAATCGAGACCCGTTGTGAATACACTGCTGGAATGGATTGCCGAGGGCAAGTTGCACCCAGCGGCCGGTGAGTGCTATCCGCTTGAGAATGCCGGCAAAGCCATGATGAACATGCTCGACCGAAAAGCCATTGGCAAGACCGTTATTACGATGGGCCAATAAAGGTCTTCGCTATTCGAATTTGCGCGGCGCCCACCAGGGGAAAAACGCCGGCATATTTTCGCTGACCCTGTCCGGAAACGCGGGCGGGCGCTTCTCCAGGAATGACTGCACCCCCTCCCGTGCGTCAGCCGACTTGCCTGTGTAGTAGACCCCTCGGGTATCGACCTTGTGTGCCTCCATGGGATGATCCATGGTCAGCATTTTCCACATCATCTGGCGAATCATGGCAATAGAGACAGAAGATGTCTGGGCAGCAAATTCTGCCGCCAGGGCGCGGGCAGCGGGCATCAGATCATCGCTTCCATGCACACTGCGAACGAAACGTCGATCCAGCGCCTCTGCTGCATCAAACACCCTGCCCGAATAACACCATTCCAGCGCCTGGTTAATGCCAACGATGCGGGGCAGAAACCAGCTTGAGCACGCCTCGGGTACGATGCCGCGCTTCGCAAAGACAAATCCATAGCGGGCGGTCTCGGACGCCAGGCGAATGTCCATGGCACATTGCATGGTGGCGCCCACGCCAACCGCCGGTCCGTTGCAGGCTGAGATGACCGGCTTGAGGCATTCAAACAGGCGCAGCGTGAGAATACCGCCACCGTCGGGCTGGATGCTGTCGTCGCGCTCACCGTGGTCAAACGTAGCCTGGCCACTCGACAGGTCAGCGCCTGCGCAGAATCCCCGGCCCGCGCCAGTAAAGATAATGGCCTTGACGT
>CAYGNA010000404.1:3774-4092 GCA_964351065.1 uncultured Pseudomonadales bacterium | reverse complement strand
TTGGTGGGAGTACTCAGATTCGAACTGAGGACCCTCGCCTTGTCGAGACGATGCTCTAACCAACTGAGCTATACTCCCACTGCTAACCGCGTAACTTCACCTCAAAAATGCTGTGCTGTGTTCATACCATGAATCTGTGGGCACACCACTCACGAGGCGCGCTAGATTACCCAAAAAGCGCGAGCGAAACAAGAAAAGTCACCCCCGTCATCCCGACCGTAGCGGAGGGATCTCGCCTTTGCCTTGAGATTTCTCCGTTCCGCGGCTAACGCCGCTCCAGTCGAAACGACACTGTCCTGTCGTCCCGACCGAAGGCCC
>CAYGNA010000404.1:0-3674 GCA_964351065.1 uncultured Pseudomonadales bacterium | reverse complement strand
GCCGCAGCGGAGGGATCTCGCTTTTAAACCCCGAGATTTCTCCATTCCAGGGCTAACGCCGCTCCAGTCGAAACGACACTGTCCTGTCGTCCCGACCGAAGGCCCAAAGGGCCGCAGCGGAGGGATCTCGCTTTTAAACCCCGAGATTTCTCCATTCCAGGGCTATGGCCCCGCCATCGAGGACTCTGGCACCCATGCTGACCAAGACCAACAATCTCCGACGTCACGGTAAGCATCATCACACAAGCATGGATGCAACCGACTGACACCTGAGAGTCACTTCCTGCTGCTAGCCTCAATGGATTGCAAAACCTAAAGGGATTGACTTTAATGTCAATATCACATGAGATAGCGCAACGAGTTGAAAACGGTGAGATCGTGTCGCTGCAACCGTACCCGGCGCTTAAACCACAACTGCGTTCGATGTACATCGAAGCGAAGTTATACGACACGGTTTTTCGGTTCAGGGACGACAAACTGATAGCCAGAAGATTTGCATCGCTCGAGGCTGATCTTCAGGTTTTCTTAACAGAGCCTATTATTGACCCAGGCTATCTCTTTGGGCTTGTACCGCCCGGCAAGGGCGTCTGGGAAATCAGGAGCGTTCGCCCCAGCCCTCCCTGAGAGTATCCGGGTGCTTCGCATGGAAAGACGCCTTTGTTGCAACCCACTTCGCGGTTCGTGCGGATCTCGGCAAATGGGATTCACGCGAATGGAAACGAGAAATACAGAGGGCGAGGCAAATCTGGGCATTGTTATTCGGCTCATATCGGCCTCTAACCGGAAACATTCACGACCTGATAACCGGAGCACTTGATGAAAGATACTTCAGACACTAGGGCAGTTAGCGCAAGAAACATCTACTTTTTTCGACAGCGCCAACGAAACGCGGTATTCCAGGCAGTGCTCGCGTTCTTTGCCGAGAAAGCAGAAAAAGAAGGCCTGACAAAAAGAGAATTGGCCCGGCGATTGGGAAAAGACCCGGCGCAGATTACCCGATGGTTTGCCGGACCCGGAAACTGGACGCTGGACACGGTCAGCGACCTCCTATTGGCAATGGGCGCAGCGCCAGGCTTCTCCATAGAGGAGTTTGATTTGATCGAGCGGGATGAAAACTGGGGCCGTTTATCGAAATGCGAAGACACGCCAATCAGCGGTCGGGTCATTGAGGACAAGCGTAAATGATAAGGATCTGAGATTTTTCCATTCCGCGGCGATCGCCGCTCCAGTCGAAACGACACCGAAGGTGTCGTCCCGACCGAAGTGGAGGGACCTCACACCACCGTCATCCCGACCGTAGCGGAGGGATCTCGACTTTGCCTCGAGATTTCTCCATTCCGCGGCTCACGCCGCTCCAGTCGAAACGACGCTCTCGCGTCGTCCCGACCGGAGGCCCGCAGGGCCGTAGCGGAGGGATCTCAAGACCGCACAAACTGCTCCCGCAACTCCTCGATCCGATCCCGGATGTGTGCAGCCTCCTCAAACTCCAGGCTCTTGGCATGCTGGAACATCTGCTTTTCCAGCGCCACAATCTGTTTGGCGCATTCAGCCTGACTGAGAATCTCCTCACGATAGCGGCCCTTCTTGTCAGCCACTTTGCTGCCGCGCTTGCCGCCACGCGCTGGCGCATCGCGCGCGCCTTCCATAATGTCCTGCACGCTGCGCTGCACACCAACGGGGGTAATATTGTTAGCCAGGTTATGCGCAACCTGCTTCTCACGCCGCCGATCAGTCTCATCGATCGTCCGCTGCATGGAGTCCGTAATCCGGTCCGCATACATAATCGCCTTGCCGCTCAGGTGGCGGGCAGCCCGGCCAACAGTCTGGATCAGTGAACGATCCGAGCGCAGGAACCCTTCCTTGTCAGCGTCAAGTATCGCCACCAGCGACACCTCCGGCATATCGAGCCCTTCTCGCAGCAGGTTAATGCCCACCAGCACATCAAACTCACCCAGGCGAAGATCCCGGATAATTTCCATGCGCTCAACCGTATCGATATCGGAGTGCAGGTAACGCACCCGCACGCCGTTTTCATCCAGGTAATCCGTCAGGTCTTCTGCCATGCGCTTCGTGAGCGTGGTGATCAGCACACGCTCATCTTTCTCGGCCCGCAACCGAATCTCGCCCAGCACATCATCCACCTGGGTTTGCGCCGGGCGCACTTCCAGTTCCGGATCAATCAGGCCGGTGGGCCGAACCACCTGCTCCACGACCTGGCCGGCTTTTTCAGCCTCGTATTTGCTGGGCGTCGCGGACACAAAAATCATCTGCGGCGCAACCTTCTCCCACTCATCAAAGCGCATGGGACGGTTATCCAGTGCTGACGGCAATCGAAAGCCGTAATTCACCAGCGTTTCCTTGCGCGAGCGATCACCCTTGTACATGGCCCCAATCTGCGGAATGGACACGTGGGACTCGTCCACAATCAGCAGCGCATCGTCAGGCAGGTAGTCGTATAGCGTAGGAGGTGGCTCACCGGGTGCCCGACCGGAAAGGTAGCGGGAATAGTTCTCAATACCGTTGCAGTAGCCCAGTTCCTTGATCATCTCCAGGTCAAACCGCGTGCGCTGCTCAAGCCGCTGCGCTTCCACCAGCTTGTTGTTGTCTTTCAGGAAACGTAGCCGGTCATTCAACTCCTCGCGGATATGTTCAATTGCGCCCTCAATGGTCTCGCGCGGTGTGACATAGTGCGATTTTGGAAAGATAGTCACCCGCGGCATCTTTCGTATGACTTCGCCTGTAAGCGGATCAAACACTGACAGGCTTTCAATCTCGTCATCAAACAGCTCGACCCGGATGGCATCCTTGTCCGATTCCGCCGGAAAGATGTCAATCACGTCACCCCGCACCCGGTAGGTGGCGCGCCGCAGCTCTGTCTCGTTACGGGTGTACTGCAATTCTGACAAGCGCCTTAGCAGCCAGCGCTGGTCTACCCGATCGCCCCGATCCAGGTGCATCACCATCTTCAGGTAAGAACCCGGATCACCCAGGCCATAAATAGAGGACACCGACGCCACAACAATGGCATCGCGCCGCTCGAGCAGAGCCTTGGTAGCCGACAAACGCATTTGTTCGATGTGTTCGTTAATGGCCGCGTCTTTCTCAATATAAGTATCTGAAGACGGCACATAGGCTTCTGGCTGGTAGTAATCGTAGTAGGAAACAAAATATTCCACGGCATTACGTGGGAAAAACTCCTTGAACTCACCATAGAGCTGCGCCGCCAGCGTTTTGTTGGGCGCCATCACCAGCGTGGGGCGCTGCACCTTCTCAATCACGTTCGCAATCGTGTAGGTTTTACCCGAGCCCGTGACCCCCAGCAGCGTCTGCGCGGCCAGGCCCGACTCAATCCCCTCTACCAGCAGCCGAATCGCCTCGGGTTGATCTCCCGCGGGCTTGTAGTCAGATACAACCTCAAATTCTCCAGACTTCATTTTTTCATTCAAACCGTTTACCCAGTCCACTTATCCAGACTATTCACCCAGACTATTTACCCAAACTATTCACCCAGACTATACGCCGCCGGCCTCCGCCAGGTTTCATCTCGCCCGGCAATCAGCGCCACTTCCACTACCACATGGCCGCCAGCTTACACCTCGAAAATCACCCCATCCAGCATCAAGCAAAATTGTGCCAGTTTCCGTGTTGACGCCCCGCCCCCGCATCAGTAGAAT
>CAYGNA010000403.1:0-4107 GCA_964351065.1 uncultured Pseudomonadales bacterium | reverse complement strand
ATGCCGGCTAACCTACCAGTAATCAGAAAGAAAAAGCCCCGCATGTGCGAGGCCAATTGTCGGATTTTTCGAAGAGACCGGGTCTTAGCCGTTTTGACGAAGAATACGTGCGCGGAGAATATGGTCTCGTGCAGTGTTAATTATCTTCTGCACCAGGTGCTTTGATGATGATTGCTGCAACAAGTGGTCAAGGGTTGGCTTCACTTCCAGGAAAAATTCCCCAAACGTAGAAGTCTCTGTGAATACAGTTGCCTTAAAGCCGACGCTTGCTACAGATGGCGTCCTCTGCACAAGCCCTGTATCGTCGCGACCCATAGAGGCAATAAGGCTACAGCCAATGTGTTTGAACCCTGTCTCGTTGCCTTCACCCAGCAGTTCGGTCATCCACTCGAGGCAGAATTCGAAGGTTGATGCCCGAATATAGTTGTCCTGTATTCTGGCAAAGCTTTTAATTTCTTCGTCACTCAAGCGCTGGCGTAGTGCTCTCGCGGGGCCAAAAACGCGCTGGTCGGACATGGAGACAATGCCTGCCAGCACAGCGCCCTTGTTGAGCACGTGCATCTCCCGCACCAGGCGGCTAATTTCATCGAGGCCTGCAAGTTCGAATGCAATGTCACATGGCCGCAGTGCCAAATAGTCTCTGACGGCAACGAATGCCATGTAGTGGTTCGATTCAAACATGACAAAGGGCAGCAGGCTGGTCGCGCGAAGCTTCCCTTTAACAACATCCATTTTGATCGAATGATAGAAAGTCTGTCGGACATCCAGTCCTGACGACTTCATGAAAACACTGTAAGCCAGTGCCGCATTAGAGCTTGCCTCGCGGGCGTCTTCAAATGTGAACTGTTCAACGGCACGGGTTACGGCAAGCGAGGGTCCGGTCAAAGAAACCGGGTAAGTTCTGACCCCACTTCGCACAAACTTTTCCTGACTCAACATACTCATTCCTTGAGAGTATTAGGAGGAAAAGTATAAACCGGAGCGACGGAACCGTTTGTTGAACTGGTTCACATTATTGTTAAGTTTTGTAAGTTGGTTTGTGTAAGAAATTGACGCTAGTTTTCCATCGCCTGCTTGTAGTGCTGTTGGATTTCCTCATTGCCAGGCACCAGTTCGACTGCTTTAGCCAGAATTTTGCGTGCCTCTGCCTTGTTTCCAGAGAGATAGAGGAACCAGCCATAGGTATCCATGATCTCACCGCTGTTGGGCGCCAGTTCGTGTGCCTTCTTGCCTGCTGCCAGTGCTTTCTTGAGCTCATTCTCTCCGTAAATCCAGGCCAGATTGTTATGGGCAATGGCGATATTCGGATTTGCGGCGATCAGTGCTTCATAGCCTGCTTTGGCCTTGTCAGATTGCCCCATCTCCAGATAATGGCCGGAGCGTGTCAGCCCAGGCAGTACGCTCTGGGCTGATGCTGCCTGCCAGTCATCAAAGAACGCTTCCACAGCAGTTTGATCAGCAGTCGCAGCTCGCATCACCTGATAGCGCTTTAGCGCCAACTGGTCGTTTGGTGCTGCTTCCCATGCTTCCAGGTAAGCGGCACCGGCAGCACCGTATTGCTTGCGAGCCATGGCAATATCACCGGTGAAAACATCGACAACAGGCGCATCAGGCTGAACGGACTTCAGCCTTTCCAGTACCTTTTCTGCCTCGCCGAGCTGTTCTGCTGCCAGCTCGGTCTGGATCAGTAGCACCAGGAAGCCAGGGTCTTCAGGCGATTTGGCAAGTGCATCCAGAACGAGGTTTCGACTTGTAGCAAAGTCACGTTTCTGCAGGAAAGACTGCGCTTCAGAGAGAGTGAGTGCTCGCTCTATCTGTCCGTACTGGGGCGTGGTCTTGTCTGTAATACGATCCAGTGCCGCACGCGCCTCGGCAAACTTCTGGTTGCGACCGTAGTATTCTGCCAGTACCAGCGATGGTGCTGGCTCGCTGGATTGCTGTGCCATCGTCTGGAGTTCGCTTTGCGCTTCGGCGGACTTGCCCTGAAGTTCCAGTGCGGTTACGAGGCCCTTATAGCCATTGACATTGGCCGCGTCGGCCTGGATTGCCTGGCGGAAACGTTTAGCGGCGGTGGGCCAGTCTTCTTTCAGCAGATCTATGCGCGCCTGCAACGAGAGTTTCGGATACGAACTTTCACTTTTTATCGCCGCCAGCACTTTGGATGCCTCGTCCAGTTCCTGCAGCGACACCAGGTAGCTGGCAACCAGTACCAGTGTTTCTTCTGAATTCGGGTTTGCTACCCGCAGTGAATTCGCGAATTCCCTGGCTTCCTGCGCTCGACCCATGGAGACCAACTGCTGGAGCAGTGCAAACTGAAGCGTGACTTCCTGCGGCGCAAGATCAAAGCCAGCCTCAAGTTCTTCAAGTGCCTTTTCAGGCCGGTTCGTCATGTTGTATAGCCGAATGAGAGGCAGGCGTAACCGCACATCTTCAGAATTTAACTCGACAGACTTACGAAGGTATAGTTCACCCTCTTCCATCTCGCCCGCACTGACCTTTGCGATGCCGTATAACGCTACAATGCGGGCGTCGGTGGCGGTATCAATGTCCTTTTTCAGCTTGTCGATAACGTTCTGGGGCTGGTTTAGTCTCAGTTCGGCCAGCGCGTACATTTGTAACGTTGTTGGCGTGGCGATTTCCGGATCGACATATTGTTCAAACTGCCTGGCTGCTGCCTGGCTGTTGCCCTCCAGAAACTCCAGAGCACCCAGCAGGGTGCCAGCCTGTTGCGAATTGGGCGCAATTGCGGTTACGGCTTCCAGCAGAGATCTGGCTTCTTCAAAGTTGCTGGCCGCGATGGCTTCAATTGCTGCCTGCAAATCTTCACTGACCTGCTGGGTTTCCGGCATGGACTCCGCAATAAGCTGTGAGTAGATCATCGCTTCGCTGGACTTGCCCTGACGCGTCAGCGTATCTCGTAGTGCTGACAGCATGCTAAAGCGTATCGGCGTCATGATATCTGCTGCCGGGGCGCTTGCCACTGCGTCCATCAATAGAGTCTCTGCCCCCTCCAGATCACCCTGCGCTGTTCGAATCTGGCTCGAGAGCATCAAGGCTTCCAGGTTGTTCGGTTGGAGTGCAAGGGCTTCGTCCGCCAGTGCCAGGGCACCAGGTAGATTCTCCTGGTTGGCCTCGATACGCGCGAGACCCAGCATGGCCTTGACGGCAACTGGGGAATCCTTCAGCGCTGTATATTCAGACCGAGCCTTGTCGGTTTCGCCGCGTGCTGCGGCGAGGTCGGCGATGATCAGGTCCCGCTCAACAGGCTTGGCGGCAAGCGCACTCATATTTGCGTCGATGAGATCACCCACGGAGCGCAGCTTGCCGGCGTTCAGATAGGCTCTGCCGAGAGTCAGGAAGTAGTCGGGTGACTGGCCCTGCACTTGCTCCAATAATTTGGTCGCCTCAAGTGCCTGCCCAATATCAGTAAAGATGCCACCGAGGGTAATGTAACCACGCTCGTCTGCCGGTGCAGTCTGCATGGCGTTGCGCGCCTCAATGATGGCAGAGCGGTATTGCCCCTGTGCCGCAAAAGCGTCGGCGTTGGCAATGAAGGCACTGATGTCCTGGGTTTGCTTTTCATCGTTCCCGCCGCAGGCTGCAAGCAGCAGTACTGACAGCAGGGTAATCATTAGCTTGCTAGAATGGCTAATCACGTTCTTTGGCCCTTTTCCGGAAATGTAGTGCGAGGCGTGATTGTAGCGCACTCTGGCGCTTTGCATGACGGGAAGATAGCCAGATTTAAATGGTTGACAATCGAGGCGCCAGATCAGAAAGTCGAACTGCGCTCTCTTTCGACCATTTATCCACTGCAGATCAAACGAGCCAACGCTTGAGTAATATCATCTACGTCAGTCCGGCGCTGAGTGCGCTGCTATACCTGCTGGTTGCGATCTCCTATGCCATTGGGCGCAAGCCCGGCAGTACGACCTTTATTCCGGTGCTCTTGTTGTCGGCAATCTGGAGCACTGTTTCTGCATTGCACCCTGTATTTGATTTCTTTTTTGCGGCAGCCTGGTCCACAACGTTCTTGATTGTGATTGGGCAGGAGCGCCGCCTGGTGCTCTGGTCTGTCCCCGTTACGGCGGCGCTGGGCGCGTTGCTATC
>CAYGNA010000402.1:0-4113 GCA_964351065.1 uncultured Pseudomonadales bacterium | reverse complement strand
CCCTTTATGCGTTTTGTGAACACGCTGTCAATCTTCTCTGTACCAGGCAGGCCAACGATGTTGTTGACATACCGATCCCTGTCAAAGGCCATACGAATTGCCTCGCGCAGTTTTCTGTTTTGTGTTGGTCTCTCAGCTTCCAGGTTCAGGACGAGCCACGCCAGGCAGTTGGTCGGCGCCTTCTGGATGCGGTAACCCGCTGCTGAGGCGTCTTTCAGGACGTTTTCATCAAGGCGCAGCGCGGCAAGTTCGTTGCTCTTGAAGAGGTTGAACAGGGAGCGTGTATCTGCGGTGATGTAACCGATATCGATACCGTTTAGTTTGATCTCACTGCTGTTCCAGTAGTTGGGGTTCTTGTTCAGGACCATGGACGCGTTATGAATCCAGCGATCAAGCACAAACGGGCCGTTGTAGAGCAGATTCTCCGTGTTGGCACCAAACCGGCCAACCTGCGCTTCGACAAAATCCTGGCGCAGGGGCATGTAAGGCGTGCCCGTTAACACCCAGAGTGCGTAAGGTGCAGGCAACGCAAGCTCCACGACCAGTCTGTTAGTACTTTCAGCGCGCACACCCAGCGCTCTGGGCGGCAATTCACCTTTGAGAATTGCCTCGGCGTTCTTGATGATATAGGCGAAGAACGTTGAACCGGCGGCGGCCGTTGCGGGATCAACCAGCCGTCGGAACGCATAGGCAAAATCGGTAGCGGTGACCACGCGCCCGTCACTCCAGAGAGCGTTGGGGCGCAGGTGAAACGTCAGGCGGGTGGGTTCAACGTCCCAGCGTTCTGCCACGCCCGGTACCACCTCACCACGCGGGCCAATGTTAACCAGGCCCTCATTGGTCAGGCTGAGCACAAAACTGCTTGTGGTATCTGACGAGAGTGACGTGTCGAGACTGGGCGGTTCGCTGGTCAGGCTTAACGTAACCCGTTGGTTGGCAGGGTCAACGCCCGCGCCGGTTGCCGTGGCGGTAAAAACAATCAGTAGAGAAAAGAATGCAACTAATTTCATGACGCAAATATATTTTTGGGCTCGTGTGGACATTATCAGGTAACAGGGGTTGTTTGAATGAACAATTGAATTGGCCGGGCCAGTCCAGAACCGCTATATTGCTGGTAATCCTTCTTTTGATGAAACGTCGGTGCGAAACACATCTATCCTGATTACTCTCCTGGTGGTGTTTGTTCTCGGTCTGTGGGGACAGTTCGAATTGCACCCCGAACGACTGCGTCACGACACATCCTCAGTGCTGTATGAGGTCATCATGCTCTTTGTGCTTGAGGGTGACTGGACACGCGGTCATGACTTACCCTGGCAACTCGATATTGCGCGATTTTTAGCGCCATTGGTTTCTATCGGTGGCGTACTGATTGTTTTGACCCAGGGTGCCTGGGTAAGACTCAGTAATTTCACAATCCGCTTTTGGGGTGATCATGTTGTCGTGGTTGGACTCGGCGAAAAAGGTTACGAGTTCGCTCGTTCCTGCGCCATGCACCACAGGGTCGTTGTGATTGAGCGACAGGAGGATCACCTGCTGGTTGAGCGCGCCCGCACGCGAGGTGTGCGTGTGGTGATCGGCGACGCGCTGGATCAGCGCACGATGCGGCAGGCTAACATCGGCAGTGCCCGTCACCTGGTGACCTTCTGCGGTAACGATGGTGACAGCGTTGAGATTGCGCTACGCACCAGGCGATACCTGAGTCAGCACTCGTCTGACCGTGAGCTTCGCATTCACCTGCATGTGGGGGCCACCCGTGTCTCATCCCGGCTGGAAAACTATGCGAAGTTTTACGATGAGAGCAAGGTTGCCACGGTGGATTTTTTTAGTGTCAACGACCTGACCGCTCGAATCCTCCTGAAAAAGTATCCACCAGATGTGTATGCAGATGCATTTGGGCAACGACAGGTACATATTGCGATATACAATTTCGGCAGCCTGGCAGAGCAGATTTTGACTGAGACGGTGAGGATCTGTCATTTGCTGACGGGGCATAAAGTCAGGTTTTCGATTTTCGATCCGCAGGCTTCAGAGAAGGTTGCCCTGCTGCTTAGCCTTCACCCCGCGCTCCAAACCCTGTGTGATATTCAGTTGGTTGAACTGTCTGCCCTGTTGCCTCTGCAGTTGGAGCACGTTGACGTTGAACTGCTAAGGTCCGTCACTGAGCATGTTGTCTGTCTTGACAGTGATGACCAGAATCTCGAGTTTGCGCTCATGCTGCGCGAGATAATGCTGCGAATGGAAGGGTGTAACTCTCCTATCAATGTGCGGATGCAACGCGCCAGCGGCCTCGCTAACCTGCTTGAATCCAGCGATGGCGAACCCGAAATTCCAGACGGTATTTATCCCTTTGGCATGTTGAATGAAGTGCTGTTTTACGACAACGTGCTGTCTGACCGACTGGATGAACTCGCCCGCGCCATGCATGAAGACTACCTGGTTCGCCGGCAACTCGTTGTGACTGACCACAGGCTGTATCGTGCGCTTAACTCCTGGAATGATCTCCCCGAACCTGAACGAAAGAGTAATCGACTGCAGGCGGACCATCTGGCTGCCAAGCTACGCGCGGTCAGGTGTCTGGTAGAAAAGGGACCGCCAAATCAGTTTGAATTCACGTCGACAGAGGCGGAGGCACTGGCGAGAATGGAACATAATCGCTGGCGCTCTAACAAAATATATGAGGGGTGGCGACAGGGTGAGCAACGGATAGAGGGGGCCAGAATTAATCCTTATGCAGTTTCCTGGGAAGCACTTGATCCAACTGAGCGAGACCAGCAGATTGAAGCTATACACCGCCTGCCGGGGCTTTTGCGGGACCGCCTTGGTTGGCGAATTCGCAGGGAACTCTACGTGGGGATTACCGGGCACAGGCCCAATCGTGCTGATGCCGGGAGTGCAGCGACTATTGCGGAGATCGAGAAAGTGCTGGCGAAAATTGCCCATGAGCATGCTGACCGCCACATTGTATTGGTGTCTGCACTGGCGGAGGGTGCTGATCGCGTGGTAGCCCGCGTTGGACTCGACAAGTTCCAGATGGCGTTGCAGGTACCTTTGCCACTGCCATTTGAACTGTACCAGACAGATTTCGAGAGCCGCGCATCACTACAGGAATTTAAGGCGCTGGTTGGCCGCGCAGAATTCTATTTTGAGCTACCCATGCGGTTCGGCACGATAGAAACTCTGGCCTCCAACGTGGACGGCGCGCCGAATCCGGCTCGGGATCGACAGTATGCCCTGGCGGGTGCCTATATCGTTCAGACATGTGATGAACTTGTGGCGCTCTACGACGGCGCACCATCGGCAGGTATCGGTGGCACTGGCGAAGTGGTGCGCTGGCGCAATGACCAGGCTGTGCCAGCAGAGTTTCAGCTTGCCGGCGGCAATTTTCTGCGGCCGCCACTTAAAGCGCCAATTATTATCCCACCCAATTGACCGTCGCAAGCTTCCTGAACCTGGCCCGCCTCCGCTACGGTTTTCATCTTGCGTCAAGCAGTGGCGACAGTGTTCGCCATGCCCTTGCGCAGGGTTTCTGTGGCCATGAAGTAATGGAACGCGGACCAGATATTGACCAGGTAAAATCTCATCAGAGAGTAACGCGGTGATTCATGGCCGAATTGGTCACTTAGCAGGTCACTAACAATACCCACGCCCTGTGGCCCAAAACCAAGGCCGATGATGTTCAGCTGGAACAGGCAGAACGCCGTCGCGACGGCGCGCATTTCCGGCTGCACCAAACCTTGCACCATCGCGAAATTGGCGCCAGGTAAAACCCGCCAGAAGAACGCCAAAAGGACGCCAAAAAATGCCGGTATGAGGTAGATCGCAAACGCCGGTAGCCAGAGTGTCATGCCATACCCCACAAAACCAGCGAGCGAATTGCCGATTACCACGTGACGCGTCGCGGAGGGGCGCCACATATAACGGGCAAAGTCCCAGAACGGCAGTGCATTTACAACTGCCCGCCCGCCGTCGGTGGCTCCTCGGGCGGGTTCATTTACGGTTGATCGAGGCACAAGCACAATCAGTCGCTCTGGTGCACCAACGGCAATCAGTGTCCAGCGCCGGCCCCCGGTCCGGGAAGATAGTCGTTATTCTCTCTACGCGCTATGATCAGGC
>CAYGNA010000401.1:0-4115 GCA_964351065.1 uncultured Pseudomonadales bacterium | reverse complement strand
GGATTTCCACCACCAGGCGTTCACTGGGAAACATATGGGGTAGCTGGTCGGTCAGCGTCTGCCCGGAGAAGTTGACAAAAATGCGGTGGTTGCCAGCAATGCGATCTATGCCAATGTCGACCCATGAATTGAGCAGTGTCGCCTGGGTTGCAAGGTCGCCAGACGAGGTCGCGGTGGTTGCCAGGTGGTTGTCGCGAAAGAGCAGCTCGTAGGCGTACAGGCGCCTGTGCCGGTCGAAGATAGGCTGCCGGGCCACATACAGTAGCTCGGCCTGTGGCTCTGGCTTGCTGCCGACAATTGCATTCACGAGGTGCAGGTCCAACCCAATAGTGTGACAAAGAGGTTATCGACCATGGGTTGCAAAGCTTGAGGCCAGTCTGTTTGCGTGCTGTGTAAAAAAAATCGACACGTAAGTTTTCCGTGTTCAATCTTCATAAAACAGATTAAAAAACTTAATAATATTCAATTAGTTAATTTGTGTTAAAAATTCCGACATCGCCGTGTATTGTCGAATAACAAGCACGGCTGAGCGCCTATCGCCTCACCGCTGGGGTTTCAACCATCAGCCCCTGGGCACGCTCCTTCAGGAATAGCTCAAGCTCAATGTACGTCTGGCTACCCAACGGGTAGGGTTCTGCCCGAACGCCAATATCACAGGAACGCAGTCTGCGATGGAGTGAGCCCACCGACTGCCATTCCAGCCGATAGATCGGGTAGCCGTTGGCTTGCCCCTGGCTCAGCAAGTCGCCGCGCAGCATCCTGCCAACGTTCTGCTCGTGGCACTGACCGCAGGCAAGGTTGAGTTGGCCTTTCCTGCGATTGAAGTAGGCGTTGCCGCGAGCTGTGAACTCAGCGAGTGCCGGATCAACGGGAGCGACCGGTTGGCCTTGTTGAAGGTTGGCGAGGTACGCGGTGAGGGCCAGCGCTGCCTCGCTCTCATAGGCAATTGGTTCTGCGCCCTGGTGTTCAATCCGGCAGTGCTGGATTTGGGTGGTGAGGTTGGTCAACGTGCTCGTGTGCTTGTTGATCCGGGGGAATGACCCTGCGTCAATTTGTGTGGCCTGGTGGCAAGCGGCGCAGGCTTCCCCTGTCGTGCCAGCCGGTGTGTTAAACAATTGCCTGCCCTTGTCGACCCAGAGCATGCCCGGGTTCATAAAACTGTCGTCCTGCAGGTTGCGGACGTCAGCCGACTGGAACGCGTAACCTGATCGCGCCTCTTGCCCGAACGCGAGGGCAGGTAACAACACCAAAACGGTCGCAAGTCGCCACATTTAGGCTGGCGTGACCTTGAGTTGTCGGGTTTCCCGTGTGATCTCTCCTTGCGGGTCGACCCATTCAAACGTGACGTCGCCGGTTGGCGATGCTCGCAGGTGGAAGGCCAGAAAGGGGTTGGCCGCAACGCCCGTGCCAAACTCGACTTCGAACACGGTATCGCCCAGGTAGCGGCAGGTGAAGCGCGCCAGGATGTTCTCGGGAACACGGGCACCCAGCACGTCGTAGCGAAAACCGCTCTCCATGGGATGAGAAACCAGCGTCTTGATCTCGATGATCTCCGCTGCGGTTGCCGTCTCAGGCATTGAAATGCGCGTGCTTAACATAACGGGCTCATCATAACGGGCTTAACATGACAGTTCAGAGTTTCCTAAATGAGCGGCTCAACACAGGCGGCCATGGTGACAATTGTCTTTGCTGTGCCGGACCAGAGCGTACCATCGCTCATGCGCGCAATCGCCGTGATGGTTTGTGAGTCGGCATAGCGAATTCGGGTTGATATTCGCGCCCGGCCACTGGCCGCGCTCAACCTGAACGTGGCGACCAGCGGCACCGGGTTCTTGTCAGCAAAAATCCGGATTTCCTGCACATGGTCTGCAGCAGTCATTGGGCTCTCGACTTCAACCTCCAGCGGCACAGAGTTGCCATTTTCTGCCAGCGCGGGGGCTTTTAGCCGAATGCGACCGACTTTGATTGTCTCACCAATGTAGGTTTTGTCGATGGCTGGTAAGGCGAGCGCGGCACTCCGCAGGGGGATCAGTTGCAGCGCTATCAGGCCGGCACCATTCACCAGTAGTTGTCTGCGTTTCATCACTTTTCCTTCTCGGCCGCGAGATAAGCCACAACGTGCTCAACTTCCTGGGCAGTGAGAACAGGTTTGCCTTCATAAGCTTGCGCAACCTGCGTCAGACCTTCGGTGCTGAAATACGCGGGCATGATGCTTGCCGGGAGCAGGCGGCTGATATCAACAATACGGAACCGGATCTCGGCTTGTGACAGGCGCTGCCCGATGCCGTCGAGTGGCGGCGCAAGATTGCCCTGGAAGGGTGCGGGATTGCTGGCAAGCTGGTGGCATAACAGGCAGTGCCCCTTGTCCCGGTCGTTGAAAACGCGTTCACCCTCGCGCGCATTGCCGGGTGTTGCGGTCAGTGGCGATTGCGCTCCCAGCCCTGCGGCGATGGCAGGGGAGGTGAGTATTGCCAGGGTCACAGCAGCACTCGTCACGGCAAACCTCGTCACAGTAGCCCAGCGCGTCATCCCCAGACCTCACGGGTGATGGTGTCAAACCAGTCATAAGCATAGGCGGCTTCCAGACGCCGGACATCATTGGTGGCCTCCAGCGGGCTGGTGCCGCCCGCGCCTGGCACCTCTAACCAACGATCTTGATCAGGGGTATAGACGCCAGCGACAGAAATGCCGTGTATGGGGGTTACGAGGCTATAGCAGGTATTGATGAGCGTTGTACTGATTGGTGGCTCTCCTGCCAGCACCCTCGCGAGTTGGGCGGCACACAGCTTGCCCTGCACATTGGCGGCAAATGCAGACTTGGGCATGGCATTGGCAATGGCCGCATCACCAATCACATGCACGTCTGGCACCAGCGTGGATGCAAATGTCTGCGCCACAACCGGACACCAGCCACTGGCATCAGCAACCCCGGCAATACCAGCAATGGCGCCGGCACGCTGGGGCGGGATGACGTTCGCAACGTCAGCCCTGACCCTGTCAAAGTCGGTTTGCAGGGTGCCTTTTTCAGCATCAACAGAGACAACGCGGGCCCCGTCCGATAACCCCTGCCATTCAATCATTGAGCCATACCGGTTTGCCCAGGCAGCGCGGAACAGTGACTGCTTGGAGAAGTTGTCCTTGCCGTCGAGCAGCAAGATCTTGCTACGTGGTTTGTTTTGCTTGAAGTAATTGGCGACCAGGCTGGCGCGCTCATAGGGCCCCGGTGGGCAGCGATAGGGATTGGCCGGTATTGCCATCACAAAGGTGCCGCCATCGGGCATTTGCTTGAGTTTTTCTGCCAGGCGCTTGGTCTGCTCGCCCGCTTGCCAGGCGTGGGGCATTAGCAACGCTGCCTGCTCGCTGTAGCCAGGCAAGGCGTCGAAGTTGAAACTGATACCAGGCGCCATCACCAGTTTGTCGTAGCCAAGCACCATGCTGCTTTGCAATGTCACCTGCTTGCGGACGGGATCAATGTCCACCGCAGCCTGTTGCTCATGCCTTATGCCTTCGGCCTGTGCTGCGCCGTAAGTGAATGCCTGGCGATCAAGATTCCGCTCGCCGGTAATCACAAGATTGCTGAGCGGACAAGCAAGATAAGTCTGTTTCGGCTCGAGGAGAGTCACGTCAATGTTGGGTGACAGTTGCTTCAGGGTGCGTGCGCAGGTCATGCCGCCAAAGCCGCCGCCAATCACAACAACTCTGGCAGAGGTTTGAGATTTTGTCAGCGGCATGCAACCAGGCGCAAGCGCAGCGGCGAAGCCAACACACAAACTGGTAAGCACCTGGCGTCTGGTTGGCAGGCTCATGGACGTCCCAGCGCTTTTGACAGCATGCCAAGTTCCTCGTCGGTATAACCGCGGGCAATTCGATTCATGAGGGTGCCGGTGCGCTCGCCAGACTTGAATGCCCTGAGCGCACGTTCTATGCCAGCCTCGTCCATTTGCGAGAGTTCTGGCAATGCAGCGTGTGTGCCAGCGTGACAACTGCTGCAGCTTGCGGCGAGTACGGCGCCTGGTGCTGTTGGGTTGTCACGCGCACCTGCTGCCAGCGCCAGGGGCGCGTCCAGCAGGACGAGCGGCGGCCGCGTGGGGGTTTCCGGATGTGATGGTTCGGGA
>CAYGNA010000400.1:0-4135 GCA_964351065.1 uncultured Pseudomonadales bacterium | reverse complement strand
GATGTGGTACAGCTTTGCTTGCTGAGATTCCAGATTCGACTGAATATCTCTCAGGCTTTGACGCCCTGAAAGCTGAGACATCGCCATGCCGATGAACTGATCCCAACGACTCGCAGCCCGTAACTTTTGGCCATGATGGTGTGTGCGAGCGAGACCTTCAAATTCATGTCTCGATATAGGTTTTAACAGTTGATGAAATGCAGTGTTATTATGAGACAAAGCCTGAATCCTTTGTTGTTGTTAATGTTTGTTCGCACTCACATTTTAACAACTAGGACTCAGGCTTTCTCATTTATCCCGAACTATGGGGCAGTAGTGGGCCCAGGCCCCGTTTTTTTTGGCCGAAAATTACCGGCTGGTAGTCGACACAAACACCGGGTTTGAGTAAAACCACAAGTCCTGCCAGGGATCTTCTGTCCCGGCGTCTTCCTCTGGCTCCAGCTGATCCGTATTGGTGCCCCGCACGCGCACGTACAAGGGGCCTGATACATCCACGGTTGTCGACATCGTCAGGTATTCGCCCTCGCGCTGCCAGCTCTTGTCATCGAAGCGTACCAGCACACGGGTGGTGCTGTTTGTGTCCAGATCTGGGTCGGTGGTGGGCCCGCGAATGTCACCAATGATCAGGTCAACCCGGTTGACGCTGGGGTTCTGGTTGTTGTGATTAACTCCCGCAGGGTCACGAAGGCGAATCGTTAGGGTGATGCTGCTGTTGTCCCCAAGCCTCAGTTCTTCACCAATACCAGCACTGTCGGTTGCCGTTGCTGCTGTCAGTTCCAGTTCTGATATCAGGTCACCTGTGGTCACGAAGATTCGACCGCGCCGCAATGACTCAAGGACCGCGGCATATTCTTTTTCTGCATAGACGTAGGTCTTTGAATACTCGCCGGGCCAGAAGTCGATGCCGCCCTCGGTGTAGTGCACGTGCGAATCTGAATTTGCCGTTATCCACCAGCGTCGACCCTCGCCTAGCATGGCGTCCCAGAATCCGCCTAACCTCGCGGTCATCTGGTCAAACCCGCCCAGGGTTGGATAACGGCCATAGCCGCCACGGGGAGCGCTGCGTTTGGCCAATGCACCTGCCTGGTGCCCGGGCGCACCTGCCATACCTACTGCGACATCAGGCGCCGTATCATTCCAGCCCCTGAGTTCAGCCGGATCATCCAGACCGTACTCGCCGAGACCGGTTGCTGATCTGGCGGGGTGGTTCGCAATGACCACTGGTTTCGCTGGCAGTTTGTCCATTGCGGCGAGGGCAGCCAACATCTGGTTGGGATTATCGCGAGCGGGATCTTCCGGCCAGACCTCGCGCTTGTCGAAGCGGGACTCCAGCTCAAAAAGTCTTGCTGACTCGTCATCCGTCTTTGGCAAAATGAGACTGGCGTGATCAGCGCCGGGTGCATTCAGTTCCATGCCATAAAACTGGATCATATCGGGAAGAGCAGCGCGCGCCTGCAGCAGTTCAGGGTAAGCCTGCTCCCTGTTCACCTTGCTGTGATTGGGGCCGCCGTGGTCGGTTGCCACGGTCCATGACAGGCCAAAATAGCGCCCCATCAACAGGTTCATGGGAATCGGGTAGATGGCATCACCGCCAACAATTGGTGTGGGAGGACTCGTCTCCCGGTCATAGCCGACACTATAGCGACTGTGGATGTGATGATCGCCGGCCAGCCAGCGAGGTCCGTCGCTCACCTGTTCCGGGTTACTCGGCGTACAACCTGTGAGACAAAGCGCTAGCGAGACACCCTTCAGTGCCAGTGTGGGGATTCGGAACATGTAGGGATTTCCTGATTTCTGTTCGTTCCCGTCAATGATAAAACATCTGTGTAAAGACTGGATGTGTAAAGACCGGATGGCTAAAGACCAGATGTGGATAGGCGAGATGTATCTGTTGGGAAGGTGGGAGCCCACTGCGTGCACCAGCCAGAAATTGGTCAATTTGCTCACTATGTTTTCTGACTTAAGTCTGTTTTGTTGCTGTATTCGTATCTAACTGACTGAAAAAATTGAGATTAGTAATTTCCGGCATCGACTTTGCTTGGTAATTGAAACAAATGGACCCGAGGAGACACCATGGATAATGAACTGAAACACTCACTGTCGAGATCTGAGACCTGGATTCGTGGTCTTTATATGCTGCTGTTCTACGTCATCTTTTCGATTGCGGAACTGGTGCTCGCGCTGGTCGTGTTCTTCCAGTTTATTCTCATGCTGATCACGGGCAGAACAAACGATCGCCTGCTGGAGTTTGGCGATGACCTAAGTGTATTTATTTACCAGATTCTCCAGTTCCTGACGTTCAATACAGAAGAGAAGCCTTTCCCATTTTCACCCTGGCCAATTGGTGCGGATGTGGTCACAACTGATGAGTTAGCTGGTGAGGACGCAGTGGAGGATGCGGCATCAAGTGACGACATGGCGAGCGCCGATGTGGTGCCAGAGCCTCTGGATGAAGTCATTGAGCCCTCAGCTGAAGCTGATTCAGATCAGGCTGAAGACAAGCCAAAAAGCGGGCTGTGAGGTTAAGGGAGTGAGGCTCAGCCCGGCAGGCGAGCGCTGAACTCTGTGTTCAGTCGCTCCCACTCCATCTTCATCCAGGGCGTAAACTGTTCCGGTGATTCCTTGAGCGCAGCGTCAAGCGCTTCCCTGCTGAAAAAGCGCCACTCGGCGATTTCTGTCGGGTTAATGTGCACTGCATCAGCCTCGGCCTTGCCGATCCAGACTGAACAAAGTTCATGCTCGGTGCCCAGGTCACCAAACCTGGCCTTGTACTCAAATTTGTAGAGATACTCGAGATCGGTGCTGATGCCCAGTTCCTGTTCGAGTCGGCGGCAAACGGCCTCTGCCATGGATTCGCCAGCGCGCGGATGGCTACAGCAGGCGTTTGACCAGTACATCGGCCAGAGAAACTTTTCCGGCGCCCGTTTCTGCAACAGAACGTCCCCTTGATCGTTAAAAATAAAAATCGAAAATGCCCGGTGCAGTATCCCATCTCCCAGGTGGCTGGCTAGCTTGGCAAGTTGGCCGGTTTCATTATCCTCACTGTCGACCAGTATGAGCAGTTCGCTGTCGGAAGAGACGATAGTGGGTGATTGCTGCTGGTCCGTCATAGTCACTCCTGTGGGGTAGGCGCAGGGTTCATGCTGGCGATGGTTGGGTCGTAGCCGAGTTTTTGGCTCTGGGCTTGGAATGCTCTGATCTGGTCAGTATTGTTTGCAAATGCGACCCCAAAGTCGCCGCCGCCCGCGCCTGATGGTTTGTAAGTGCAACCGGTTTGCCTTGCTATCGTTGCGAGTGATTGGTGGGTGTCGGTATAAAAACCGGTACCTGACGACTCGCTGAGGCGAAGCAGGGCCGCGTCGTACGCGGCTACGGTTTCGATAAACAGATCTGCGTTGCTGGCCTGGCAAGCATTGATACCAGCCTCGGCGAGGCTTGTCAGTCTTTGCAGCAGCAGATCGTAAGTGTCCGGGTTGTCCAGTCGCCAGGCGCTCAGCTTGTCCAGGTACGGCACTGTGCCTGATCCCCGACCGGTCCAGATGAAACTGACCTGTATTGCTCTCGGCAGTGAGAGTGCCGCTGGAAACCGACCGCGGCGGAACACAATGCAGCCGCCAACCAACGCTGCGGCAATATCTGCCCCACTGCCTGTCCCACCCTGAAATTCTCTGTGACAGGCCATTGCCAGCTCAAGCGTGTCCTCATGGCTGAACATGGGCGCAAGTGCGCGCACCAGGGCAACAGTCAGTGCCGCGCTGGACCCCAGGCCCAGTTTCTCGTTACCGCGAAAAAACGCGCTGGTATCAAGACAAAAATCGAGGCTGTTGAGGTCGGGCAGGCTGACGCCACTCGCGCTGATCACTCGCGCCGCAGCCTGAATGATCGACACTGTTGCAACCGGCGCGCTGGTAATGTCGCCGGATTTCATGCAAACGCTGCCATGGCCAGGGACTACCTCAACGCTGGCGCACTGCGCCACGCTGGTGACGATGGCAGGTGCACCCTCAAGCACCGCATATTCACCAAGCAGGAATAGTTTGCCGGGTGCAGTGGCAATC
Source organism: uncultured Pseudomonadales bacterium (assembly GCA_964351065.1). Taxonomy (GTDB): domain Bacteria; phylum Pseudomonadota; class Gammaproteobacteria; order Pseudomonadales; family Azotimanducaceae; genus JANQJA01. The sequence continues at coordinate 77 of CAYGNA010000400.1, read as the reverse complement.
ATGATGGTTCGCTAACCACGGGTTCACCGCCAAGCCTGGTGCGGATCAGGCGAGTTACCCCGCTAATGCCTGATACC
>CAYGNA010000399.1:0-4142 GCA_964351065.1 uncultured Pseudomonadales bacterium | reverse complement strand
GCCTGGTGCCGCGGATCACCGAGTCCATTGCCACCTCAAGGCGTTTTCTTTCACTCACATCCCGCGTTACACCAATCAGGCCGATGGGCGTGCCATCATCGTCGCGCAGGAAACTGATATTGATTTCGGCATCAAGGCCAACACCGTCTCGCGTTTTCAGACGCGTCTCAAGGCGTACAGATCGCCCCGGATCGGCGGTCGCATCACGGGCAAGTTCCTCGTCCAGCATAGCCCGCAGGACAGTGGGGGATTCCAGTGCGAGCGAACTCATAATGCCGAGTTCGCTGACTTCTTCAGGCGTATACCCTCGCACCCGGGTGATCGAGTCGCTCACGTAGGTAAAGTTGAGATCAAGATCCGTGGTCCAAAGCACATCGCTGGCGTAAGCGCCAAGAAACTGAATGTGCCGAGCTGTGTCCCGTTCGGTCCGTTCCAGCGCCTCTCTTTCCCGAATCTCGTGTCGCAGATCATCGTGCAGGCGTTCCAGGGTCTCAATCACGTAGAGTACCGACATCAGTAACACACCCACTGCAATCACAAAGGTCCCGGTATGACTGACCCACAGTTCCGCTGTATTGGGAGCAGTGTCAAATGGTGCTGCAAAGGTGATAAGTCCGTTCACTGCAGCATAGGCAATGCCCCCGGTTACCAACGTCCCCAGCGCAAAAACGCCAATGCCTGTTTGGCGGCCCAACAACAGGCAACCAACAATTACGGACGCACCCATCAGAATGCGGCCGCCACCCATGAGTCCAGCGGTCGCGGTCGCCCAGCAGCCAAGCAACAGAAGCATCAGCACAAGGAAACCTGCACGTACAACAAAGGGCAGCCAGCGCTTTAGCACCCACAACACGGGCAGTACCAGCCATGCGGCCACGGGCGCAAGCCAGTCCTCACGGTAAAGCACCTCATTGACGAGTAATGGCAAAGCGACGGCAGAAAAGACAACCAGCAGGCCGTTCAGTAGACGTTCGCGCCAGTTTTCGCGGGCGGTGTCGGTTGGTCGGGACAGCATCTCTGATCCCGGCTCGTTCACATTGTCGACTTCCATTAAAGAGAGAATGATTGGGTGTATCGGCCAGTTTACCTGATCGCTTTAGGTTCGAGGGCCCGGACAAGATCCAGGACGAGCACGTCGCCTGAGAGATAATCAGTCCCGATTGACAGTCCCGATTGACAGTCCCGATTGACAGTCCCGATTGACAGTCCCGATCGAAAGTCCGGCCCTGACAGTGTTCAACGCCTGTGTCACTATCTCAGTGGAAACCAGCGGCAGCCACCACTATCAAAGCAAAGAGTCCCGGGAGTAAAGTGTGCCGGACAAACGAAAAGTGTTGAACCTGATCATAAGCACCCAGGGTGGCCAGGGCCGCGATGTGTTGGACGCGGTGCTGGCAGACCATTCAATGGACATACGCACATTTGGCCTCCTTGAGGCAGCGGACTTCGGGATGGGGCCTGTGCTGCCGCTTGACGCACTGGAGGTTCGTTCAGACGAGGCCTATTTTGTGGGCGCGCGACGAGACGCGCAGGTCATGGATCTCACCACAACACGCCTGCAGGGCGTGCCACTTACCCAGGTCATTCATCCACGAGCATGGGTTTCACCCTTTGCAAGTGTGGGAGAGAACACCTTTGTTGGTGCGATGGCTGTTGTTAATCCCCAGGCCCAGCTTGGCAGCTTTGTATTTATCAACGCGGGTTGCCTGATCGACCACGACTGCAGGATCGGTGACGGCACCTCGCTCGGACCCGGTGTCACCTTTCCCGGGTTCGTTTCAGTCGGCGAAAATTGTGCAATCGGCGCGGGGGTGGTTGCCAAACCTGGCGTCCATATCAGTGATGGCTGCACCCTGGGTGCCGGTGCCGTTGTCGTGGGCAATCTTGACGCAGCAGGTGTGTACGTGGGGAATCCGGCGCGGTTGCTGACGCGCTAAACGCCAGCGTGCCACCAGTGTCTGATCTGTACTTTCTGTGCACGCCACCTATAATGGCGACCCCGCGGAGTATTTATCATGGCAACAAAACCGGGCAAAACAGCCACCGGCACCATTGCACTCAACAAGAAAGCCAAGTTTGAGTATCAACTGCATGACAGGTTTGAGGCAGGTCTTGTGCTCGCTGGCTGGGAGGTCAAGTCCCTGCGCGCTGGCAAGGTTCAGCTGACAGATACCTATGTGCTGCTGAAAGACGGCGAGGCGTTTCTGCTTGGCTGCAACATCACGCCACTGCCCAGTGCGTCTACACACGTGCTGGCTGATCCAACGCGAACACGAAAACTGCTGCTCCATAAACAGCAACTCGCACGCCTTTTTAGCATGGTGCAACAGAAAGGGCAGACCTGCGTGCCGCTTGCGCTTTACTGGAAAGACAACAAGGTCAAATGCGAGATTGTGCTGGCCACCGGCAAAAAGACCCACGACAAACGCGCGACTATCAAGGAACGTGACTGGAACCGGGACAAGGCTCGCGTGATGAAAGAGCGGGCATAGCACCCGAAGCCTGGCCCCTCTCCAATGTGATCTTGAACTTTCACCGCGCAACCCCATCTAAAGTAACGTACAATGGTGAGTTCACCTGGGGGCGACATGGATTCGACGCCGGTATTGAATTCCCACGGTGCATGCCGAGAGGGTAGTAACTCTCGTAAATCAATTACTGCAACTACTATAGTTGCCAACGACGAAACTTACGCACTAGCTGCCTAAAAACCCTGCCTTCGGGCACTTTTTAAGTTAGCTTGCCTCGGGGCGAATGTGCCCATGTATTTTAACCGAGGGCGCATGCTTCATGGGATCGCTGTGATGCCCCGCTTGTGGCTAAGCAGTTAAGAACAATACAAGCTAGCCTTGTCCCCCTGTCCGTTGGGAACGGCACGGTTAAACTATAAACGTGACTAAGCATGTAGATCCGAGGAAGGATGACTGACGGACGGGAGTTCAACTCTCCCCGCCTCCACCAAATTTGACCGCAGGGCGCACTCGCCCTGCTAGGCCAGTATGGCTAGCGCAAACCCTTCAATTGCCTTTTCTCCGAGGGGCTCTTCCGCCTCGGTTACTGACCAGCATTCCCCGATGTAGGCGGGAAGCAGAGTTTTTGTGGTCGCGGACAGCCAGGGTTCCCCAATGACCCGTGCGATCGCATTGGAGAAGAAATAGCGCCGAACACCCAATGGATAGGAAAATGCGAAGCGCGAACCGATTCCAACCGAGCCCGCGACGCCATTAAAAAGTGCGAGCACATTCTCCTCCCTCAGATACATCAGCAGTCCCTCGGCAACAACAAAAGACGATTCATCAGTCGCCCAGGCATCATCACCGGCCAACAGTTCCTGGATAGGCTGCTCACCTAGATCAACCGCAATCTGACGGAGATTGGCTGGCCGGCCAATGGCATCGAGACCACGCCCCTTGGCCGCCGAGGTAGCGGGATGATCTATTTCTATGAACTTCACACTCGGAAACTCGGGTGCAAGCCGCAGACAAAGCGTATCGAAGCCGGCACCTATCACCAGCAGCTGCTGCGCCCCTGCTGCCAGCGCTGCTCGCGCCTGGCAGTCCATGAAAATCTTGCGCTTGCCGATACCGGTAAACACACCCGGCAGAAAACGCTCATAGGCTAAAGAGATCAGGTAGGTTGCACGCCGCTCATTTAGCGCAATCACCGTTGGTGAGTAGGGAGGCACGTCTGCTGCCAACAACAGTTCGCGGGTCATGTCTGCCAGCCCTGCAGGGAGCTTCTGGCGCCAAGCCGCGTCTGCGTTCAGCGATAACATCATGGCAGCGACCTTGAGTGCCGTCTGGCTGACCAACCCCTTGTTCAAGCAACTCTCCCTGTTGACCACGATAAAGCAGGCTTTTACCTGTATTGGGCAGCAGACGCAAACCAGCCCTGTCTACACACGCCAGGAAAGCGGTGCCGGCGAGCCCGCACTGATGGTATAACATGCGTAACAGCCAATACCGGGAGCCTCGCCATGAACGCACGCCAAATCTCTGTCACCCTCATCGCACTGCTGTTTGCGTTCGGTGTAATCGCCAAACACCACAGGCAGGTTACCGCCGAGGTGATCCATATATCCGACGAATACGGCAACGTGAGTATTGATGCAGGTATCGACGCACTGCGTTAGCTGGCGCTCT
>CAYGNA010000398.1:0-4148 GCA_964351065.1 uncultured Pseudomonadales bacterium | reverse complement strand
AATGGGCTGAGGTCAAAGGAAAACTCGATCACCTCGAGCGTTAAGCCGCGATCTAATTGGCTTTTTTGACAGCAAACGGCGCCCAACCAGGCGCCGTTTTTTGTCAAGGCATCCATTGTCTTCTGTTAGAACCTTCATTGCCCGAAGACCCACCACCCGTCGCACTGCCGCGGATAGAAGACTGGTCACGACACCCCAACAGAGACCAAAGTCCCTGATAGCCACTACCCAATCATGACCTAATCACTACCCGCCGTCGCACGCTGCGACGGCAGATAAGCCAGCGGATCCTGGGGCTTGCCGTCCCGCCTGATCTCAAAATACAGCAGGTCCTTGTCGCCATTGGGGCCACCAATGCGCGCCACAACCTGGCCCGCACTCACCTTGTCGCCTTCCCTGACTGATAAAGACTGGTTATGCCCATAGGCAGACAGGTAACGGTCATTGTGCTTCACAATCACCAACTTGCCATATCCCCGCAGTCCGCCACCGGCATAGACCACCACGCCATCAGCACTGGATCGCACTGAATCACCCGCCTTGCCCTTGATATCAATTCCTTTGCTAACGCTACCCGTCAGCGAGAACCGGTTAACGACCTCACCATCATAGGGCCAACGCCAGTTGATATTCGAGTCTGCTACCGCTGGTGCCTGCACAGGGGCAGGTGGTGCGGAAACCGTAGCAACCGTTTTACCAGGCCTGGTCTTGCTTGCAGGCGGTTTGGCCGGGGTGGTTTTGGTCTTGCCCTGTGGGGGACCATCGGCGCGAGCCAGGGCAGCTGGATCTCCCGCTATCCTGAGACGCTGGTTCACAAAAATGGTATAGGGTGTGCCAATGCCATTGGCCCGGGCGAGATCCTTGTAATCAAGTCCAAAGCGGAAGGCGATTGAATAAAGGGTATCACCCGGTCGAACCTGGTAGTACTCCTGCGACGCTGACTCGCCCGCACTGAATACAGGGATGTAAAGCCCGCTACCCCCGCAGGAGGCCAGCAGGAAGGAGAGAATCAGGATCGACAGTCGAGTGTTGTACATATCGTCCGGGCGTCTTCAATCAGCGCAATTCTACCTGATTATCACTCGAGACAGTGGCAAGGTAGGCAATCAGTAGCACGAGGCCACATCCTGCCAATGCTGCAAGAATGGCGACCAGAACCTGCGGTTCCCCGCCTGTCAGGGCCGCATAGGTTGCGGGCATCACGGGCTCCTGCACCAGGGGAATCTGCGATCCGTCTGCTTTTAGCTGATAACTCGAGGTGTGTTTCCAGGGCCAAAGCTTGACCAGAGATCCAATCATGAACCCGGTAAGCACAGCCAGTGTCTCATTCCTGAAATACCTGAACAGCCGCGAGAGGATCTGCGCAAAGCTGACCAGGCCAACCGCACAACCCGCACCTAGCGCGCCCAGGGTCAACAGGTCAAATTGCCTGATGGCATCCAGCACAAAACTGTAGAGGCCAAGGATCAACAGAATAAAACTGCCAGACAGGCCCGGCAGTATCCAGGCACACACTGCAATCGCACCACCGAGGAAAACAAAAAGCGGGGTTGGTGCAAGCTCTAGCGGAACCAGGGTTGTGATGACAAGCCCCACCGCTGCCCCTGCGCCGCAGGCAAACACCAGATCAATGCCGCGTCGCTCTATCTGCCTGAAAACAATAAAAGTTGAAGCGACCACCAGGCCAAAGAAGAATGACCAGATACCAACCGGCTCATGTTCCAGCAGGTACCCTACCGCACTGGCAAACAACAGGATAGAAATTGCCATGCCACCAAACAGCAACAGCAGAAACCCGGCATCAGCGCGCTGCCAGACGGCCTTAAAACCATGGTTCTTGAGTGTGATGAGAAGGTAGGGCGTGAACTGGCGAAGTGAATTAACAAGGCGCTCATAGATCCCCGAAATGACCGCTATTGTGCCCCCGCTAACCCCTGGGACAACTTCGGCCGCCCCCATCAGAAGCCCTACTGCCACGGTTCGCATGGCCTGTGCAATTCTCGACCCTGTCATGTTCTGCCACCAAGCAGCGGGACAAAACGAGCTGGTTCAATAACTGAGCTTACAAAGCCGTCATCGGTTGCTTCCACCAGTGTCAGAGACTGTCCTTCTTCTGTGCCAACCGGTATCACCATTCTCCCCCCAGGTCGAAGCTGGGCCAGCAACTCATCCGGAATATGGCGAGGGGACGCCGTGACAATAATGCCGTCATAAGGACCCCGTTCGGCCCACCCCAAATTGCCATCATCATGTTTGAACTGCACGTTACGTATCCCAATCAGTTTGAGGTGATCGCGCGCACGTTCCACCAGGGCTGCAATACGCTCCACGGTGTAAACGCGCTCTACCAGCTGGGCCAGAATTGCTGTCTGGTAGCCTGAGCCAGTACCGATCTCGAGCACCCTTTCAAGCGGCCCGGCATCGAGCAGGAGCTCGGTCATCCTGGCCACGGTATAGGGTTGCGAAATAGTCTGGTTGAAGCCAATCGGCAAAGACGTATCTTCATATGCGCGATGCGAAAGTGCCTCATCGATAAACAAATGCCGGGGCGTCATATTGATGACATCCAGCAGTACCTCATTGGCGATGCCACGCTCTCGCAATCGCCCAACAAGTCGATTACGGGTGCGTTGGGACGTCATGCCAACGCCGCGCAAATCAGGTTGTTTATTCATCAACCGGTCCCGATCGATTGGTATAAGAAACAAGTTCACCGAGCAGCGAGGTGGCGTAGCTACCTGTTGGCAGACCAAAGGCAAGCAGCAGATCGGTACCCACAACACTTGCCGACAACGCTTGCGGTACAACCAGAAAATCCCGCTGAATCGCCTTGATGCCCAGTTTCTCAAACTGGCAGTACCAGGACTCAAATTCAGGCTCGCGATCAAAAAACGCGTCACCTTTCCTTGAAGTACCCGCAAGCCAGCCCTGCATGCCATCAAAACAGCTGCCATCTGATACCCGGCGGGAAAGCTCCCGGTTGAACAGGTAGGAACGGGCGGCAGATACGTACAGGTCAGTCTTGTTCCGCTGGACTTTTTGTCCCTCAAACAGCTTGTTGGCATTTACCAGGTTTGAGCCGTTATGGCCAAATCGCTGCTCACCAAAATAGTTGGGGAACCCCCGGGCACGAATGGACGAAAGACGCTCTTCCAGTTCGGCCAACCGCTCTGACAATTCACCAACATTACGAAGGCGCACTTGAAATCGATTCGCAACGTGCATACCGCGCCTGAGCTTTTTGTTGTGCCGCGTGACAGCTACCACGGTGACACCTTCAATACAAATCTCCTCCGGCTGCACGACTGCCTTTCCGGGCAACCAGACACCAAACCACTGCGTTGTTTCAGCGTGCCTGTCCTTACGACCGGAGTAGGTCACATCAAACTCGCGGACACCAAAATGTTCAGCCAGCCGCGTCGCCACCCAATCTGTGTTTGCGCCAACCTTGCGGATCAGCAGGAATACGTGTTCACCTTCGCCAGATGGTAAAAACCCCAGATCTTCTTCCACGACAAAGTCAGTCGGCTCAACTCGTAACTCACCGGTCACCAGTGGCTCGCCGCAGGCGCGCGTAAAATTCATCGGGTAAGGCACTGTCATTGCCGCGATCGCGGCTCCTCGACCAGCAGGAAAAACGTTTCGCCCTCCTTGATCAGGCCGAAGTCGCTGCGTGCCTTTTCTTCAATAGAGGCGAGGCCATTCTTGAGGTCCGTAATTTCTGCTCTCAGTATCCGGTTGCGCTGGAGCCGCGTTTCGTTGGCAGCAAGTCCAAGTTCAACACGCCCTTGCAGGGCACTAACATGAGCAAGACTACTTTCTCCTATCCACAGACGAACCTGCAGACCCAGCAGCAATACTGCAAGACCAGCCAGGACCATCCGGTAGAGCGTCATTTTTGCTTGAACTCTTGCTTGAACTCTTGCTTAAACTCTGCCCAGCCTTTGAACAGCGCATCGGAGGCATCTTCAATACGGAGCAGTCGATTGTACTTGGCAACACGGTCCGAGCGGCACAAGGACCCGGTTTTGATTTGCCCGGCAGCCGTGGCCACGGCAAGGTCAGCAATTGTCGTATCCTCAGTTTCGCCACTGCGATGGGAAATAACGGCCGTGTAGTTGGCCGCCTTGGCCATCTGGAGCGCCTCC
>CAYGNA010000397.1:0-4148 GCA_964351065.1 uncultured Pseudomonadales bacterium | reverse complement strand
TCTTCTCGACCGCAGGCCGAAGGCCGTAGTGGAGAGATCTCGCTTTTAAGAGGTTGCTCCACGTTGGTCGAAACGACACGCCCAGAGTTCCCGCCCTTACTGCTCATCCAGATAAGCAACAATCCGTGCGACACACTCTTCAGTGGAGATTTCCCCGGTCTTCAGCTCAATTTCCGCGTTTTCAGGGCGCTCGTATCGGCTATCTATACCGGTAAAGTTAGGCAGTTCACCGCGCCGTGCTTTCTTGTAGAGCCCCTTCGGATCGCGTTGCTCAGCAACTTCGAGCGGCACGTCGACAAACACCTCAACAAAATCGCCTTCAGTGAACAGGGATCTCGCCATATCGCGCTCGGAGCGGAAGGGTGAGATGAAGGAGGTCAGCACGACAATTCCAGCGTCGACCATCAGCTTGGCTACCTCCGCAATACGACGCACGTTTTCCACGCGGTCGGCATCTGTAAAGCCCAGATCTTTATTCAGCCCGTGGCGGATATTGTCTCCATCAAGGATGTAGGTGTGAATGCCGCGCTGGTAGAGCACCTGTTCGAGCGCGTTGGCGACAGTCGATTTACCGGAACCCGAGAGACCGGTGAACCACAGCACCTTGCCACGATGTCCCATCAACGTCGCACGGGCTTCTTTATCGATGACCAGTGCCTGGCGATGCACGTTTTGTGCGCGCCGCAGTGCAAAGTTGATCATGCCGGCACTTACCGTGGCCTGGCTGTACCGGTCCATCAATACGAATGCTCCCATACCGCGACAGTCGGCATAGGTTTCGAACGGAATCGCATTGTCCAGGCTGATTGTTACGCTGCCAATATCGTTCAGTTCCAGATTGTGGGACGACATCTCCTCGAACGTGTTGACGTTGTACTTGAACTTTATCTGCGTGATGGTCGCCTTGACGCGCCTTGTGCCCAGCATCAGCGAATAGGTGCGGCCAATATAGCCGGGCTCGCGGTCCATCCATACCAGCGTGACTTCAAACTGGTCGGACACCTCACAGGGTGCGGCAGCAGCGACCAGCACGTCGCCCCGGGAAACGTCGATCTCCCGATCCAGGGTGATGGTGACCGCCTGGTCAGCTTCTGCGCGCTCGAGTTCGTCCTTGAACAGGACAATAGACGCGACGTTTGCAACCTCACCAGAGGGCAGTACGCGCACAGCGTCACCCTTGGCAATCTGTCCTGCGACAACGGTGCCCGCATAGCCACGAAAATTCAGGTTCGGACGATTTACCCACTGCACCGGGAAGCGGAAATCGTGTTCGAGGAGCGCGCTGCGCACTTCAACTGTTTCCAGAAACCCAAGCAGTGTCGGGCCGGAATACCAGGTTGTATGTGCTGAACGTTCGATAACGTTGTCGCCCTGCAAGGCTGAAAGCGGGATGGCAGTAATGCTATCGAATTCGAGGTTATCAGCGAATTCAGCATAGTCAGCTTTGATCTTTTCGAAGATCTCCCTGTCGAACTTCACCAGGTCCATTTTGTTGACAGCAAGCACCACATGTTTGATGCCAAGCAGCGACACAATAAAGGAGTGCCGTCGTGTTTGCGTGAGCACACCCTGGGAGGCATCCACCAGTATCACAGCAACTTCTGCGGTCGACGCGCCAGTGACCATGTTGCGGGTGTACTGTTCGTGACCAGGCGTATCCGCCACGATGAACTTGCGATGGTCGGTTGCAAAAAACCGGTATGCCACGTCAATAGTGATACCTTGTTCCCGTTCAGCGGCCAGGCCATCAACCAGTAGCGCATAATCGATCTCACCGCCCTGGGTGCCAAATTTGCGCGACTCGTTCTTTAACGAGGCGACCTGGTCTTCAAAAATCTGCTGTGCTTCAAACAGCATCCGACCAATTAGGGTGCTCTTGCCATCATCAACGCTGCCGCAGGTGATAAAGCGCAGGACATCGAGCTGGCCCTGGCGCTGGATGTATTCTTCGACACGTTCGTGAGTTGTTGGGGCGTTCATCAGAAGTAACCCTCCTGTTTTTTCTTTTCCATTGATGCTGAGCTGTCGTTATCGATGGCTCGACCCTGGCGTTCGCTGGTACGGCTCTCAAGCAGTTCCAATACAATGGACGACAGGTCGTCGGCGTCTGATTCAACGGCGCCGGTCAGTGGATAACAGCCCAGCGTGCGGAAGCGCACGCGCTCGATTTTGATTTCCTCATCCGGTAACAGTCGCATACGATCATCGTCCACCATAATCAGCATGCCATCACGTTCCACAACGGGACGCTCCTGGGCAAAGTACAGTGGCACTATGGGTATCTGCTCGCGATAGATGTACTGCCAGATATCAAGCTCCGTCCAGTTGGAGAGCGGGAATACGCGCACGCTCTCGCCCGCGGTCTTGTAGCCGTTGTAAAGTGACCAGAGTTCGGGGCGCTGGTTTTTTGGATCCCAGCGGTGTGCTTTGGTGCGGAACGAAAATACGCGTTCCTTGGCTCGGCTTTTCTCTTCGTCACGGCGCGCGCCGCCAAACGCGACATCGAATCCGTACTTGTCCAGTGCCTGCTTGAGCCCCTCTGTCTTCATGATATCGGTATGAACCGCGCTGCCGTGGTCAAAGGGATTGACGTCTTTTTCCACACCTTCCGGATTAATGTGCACAATCAGGTCCATGCCCACCTCACTCGCAACCTGGTCGCGAAAGCGGTACATGGCCTTGAACTTCCAGCGGGTATCGATATGCATCAAGGGAAAAGGTGGTGGACTGGGATAAAACGCTTTCTGGGCGAGGTGAAGCATTACCGAGGAGTCTTTGCCGAGCGAGTACAGCATGACCGGATTCTCAGCCTGTGCAGCTACTTCGCGGATGATGTACATACTCTCGGCTTCCAGCCTGTCCAGGTGGGTGAGGCCATGCTTGGTTGGCTTGTTCGGCGCCTTCGATAGCGGAGGCGCGAGTTCCTGGTGGAAAGCAATAGTTCCTATACGCAGTTTCTTGCCGGCTGGCGTCACCAGATCGTGGGATCCCGTTGCCGCCACTATTTCCCTGAATCGGGGTGCCAGAATGCCGTGTGGCCAGACAATGGCATTCTTTTGGCCGGTAAGTGCGTCTACGGCGCGGAGCAGTTCATCGGTATCCGGTGATTCAGACAAAAACACCCACCGCCGACCCGACCTCGCGTCATTGGCAAACAGCACCAGTTTGCCTTCGGGCGTTCGGTGTTCCTGTAGTGCCAGACTCTGCCAGCGCTTGCGGCGTGCTTCCTCATCAAAAGCCTGGACGACCAGGTTGCGCGGGGCCAGGCCGCTGTCATCAGAGAGTTCTTCAAGCGTAAGCGGTTCGGGGAGGAGTCCGGAGGTCTTGAGTGCTCTCTCAACTGTCCGCTTCGACTGATCAGAGTCGAGGTGTTGGAGTAGTACATTGATATCCCATGCTTCAATGCTACCGTCGCCAGCTACAATGTTCTGCATGACCTTGTCAGGAAATTTCATTGGCTATTACCGTGTCGTAAAATGCACATCAGAAAGATATTCCAGATGAAATGCCTGCGTGTCAACATAAAATCCCCATTTTCTGTAAAATTTCGCATATTGCGACAGCAAGCGTTGTGGGTCGGGGTGGATAGAAAGTGTGCCGTTTGTCCCTCCAACTTGCTCGCTGGTCGAAGGTCAACGTGTTGTAACGTGGGAAACACTTGGCTTTTCTTGTAACATCAGGCATCTCGTCGGTATCTTTCGTCGTGGTTTATCTATGGAAAATCTTATGGCCCTCTGCCACATTCTGAGGATGCGCGCACTTCTGCTTGCGATGATGTGTTTGGCCGGTTGCGCATCGACGCCTCAACCCAATGCAACCATGGATACGGAAACTACCAGCTTTGACGCTACCGAGTTGAGTCTGCTCGAGGATTACGTGATAGGTGTGGGCGACACAATCAGCGTTAATGTGTGGCGAAACCCGGAGCTCTCAGCACAAATGAGTGTGCTGCCAGACGGCACAATATCTGTGCCATTGGCTGGTAATGTAAAGGCAGCGGGTGTAACAACCGAATCGCTGGCGGCGCAGATTAGCGAACAGCTCAACAATTTTATCAGGCAGCCAGAAGACACGGTTTCGGTGCTGAACGCTGACAGTGCGCAATATCTTCAACGGGTGCGGATAACCGGCGCGGTTGGGTCACCTTT
>CAYGNA010000396.1:0-4187 GCA_964351065.1 uncultured Pseudomonadales bacterium | reverse complement strand
CGTTTGCGCCGGGTGCGCGCGTGAGTCGGCGGCTGAACCAGAGCTTCCTCACTGCGCTGGGTGATGCCCTGAACCGATAGGCGGCTGTAGTGATGGATATTTTCCTGCTGTTAAATCTTGGCGTGCTGCTTGCGCTCGGCTATGCCTTGTTTGAGCTGGGCCGGCGCGGCCTCTCACTATCGCGCCGTGTGCTGGTGGGACTGGTTGTTGGTGCTTTGGCAGGACTCGCTTTGCAGACGATTTATGGTCTGGGCAGCGACACGCTGGTCGCAACCCTGACGGCATCGAACGTCGTGGGTACGGGCTACGTTAACCTGCTCAAAATGATTGTCATGCCACTGGTGTTGGTCTCGATGATCGCGGCTGTGGTGCGCATCGATGAGATCGCCACCCTTGGCAAAATTGGCGGTGGAGTCATTCTTGTCCTGGTGGGCACAACCATGGTGGCCGCGCTGATTGGAGCGCTGGTCGCGAGCGCGTTTGGGCTTACATCGGCCGGGCTCACCGAGGGGGCACGGGAAGTTGCCAAGGCAGGTGCGCTGGTTACCGATCAGGTCAAGGTGCAGGATCTTGGCATCGCCAACATGATTGTCAGCTTTATCCCGCAGAACATCTTTGCCGATCTTGCAGGTCTGCGTTCAACCTCGGTCATTGCGGTTGTGATTTTTGGCATTCTGGTTGGGATTGCAGGGCTTCTGCTCAGTCGCGATCTGCCGGAACAGGGCGCGCAGTTTCGTCACTTTGTTGAAGTGGCGCAGAATGTTGTATTGCGTCTTGTCAGGATTGTGATTGGGCTCACGCCTTATGGGGTCCTGGCGCTCATGACCAAAGTGACTGCGACCTCGAGCGGTAGCGATATTCTGAACCTGATAGGTTTTGTGGTGGCGTCCTATCTGGCCATCGCGCTTATGTTCCTGGTGCATGGTGGATTGCTGACGCTCGCGGGCGTGAACCTGTTCGACTACTTCCGCCGGGTCTGGCCGGTGTTGTTGTTTGCGTTTACTTCAAGGAGTTCAGCGGCAACTATTCCGCTGAACGTTGAAACGCAGATTCGGGATCTTGGTAATGACCCGGCAACCGCCAACGTCTCGGCAAGTTTTGGGGCAACCATTGGACAAAACGGCTGTGCCGGCATCTATCCCGCCATGCTGGCTGTGATGATTGCACCCTCTATGGCTATTGACCCGCTCTCGCTTTCCTTCCTGCTGCCCTTGATCGGGATTATTGCGATCTCGTCTTTTGGTGTTGCGGGGGTGGGCGGTGGCGCTACGTTTGCCGCGCTCATGGTGTTGCCTGCGCTCGGTTTCCCGGTGACGCTGGTAGCACTGCTGATCTCTATTGAACCCCTGATTGATATGGCACGCACGGCGCTGAATGTCAGCGGGGCCATGACGGCTGGTACCATTACCTCGCGCCTATTGGGTATGAGCGCGCCATCCCGCGAGGTGCTGGGTGACTAATTACACCCAACCCGGCGGCGGGATCTCACTTCGCGAGTTGGGTTGTGCGGCGACCGCGCCAATCCAATAGATTCCAGTGGGTTGCAGGAGCTGTTCTGAGCCAGGTGCTTGTTCTCATTGGCAGGCAAAAGTGAGTAGACTGTTCTGAAATAGAAACGGTGGAGATTCCTGGAATGACTGATTCTGGACCTGCAGACCTGCTGACTGATGCCGGTGCGCGCCCCCGGATTGCGCTGCCCGCTGGCGATTTGCCTGACCCAATGACCACACCAATCGAGCAGATTGACGTCAGTGATTCGCGGCTTTATCAACAGGACGCCTGGCGACCGTATTTTGAGCGCCTGCGTCGGGATGATCCTGTTCACCTGACCGAGGACAGCCCCTTTGGGCGTTACTGGTCGATTACCCGTTTCGCAGACCTGATGCATGTTGAAACGCAACATGATGTGTTTTCGTCTTTCCCTACCATTGCAATTGGCGATAGTCCCAACGGCCAGTACATCGAGAACTTTATTGCGATGGATCCACCAAAGCACGATCAACAACGTAAGACCGTTGTGCCCGTGGTTGCGCCTCGCAACCTGATGCAGCTTGAACCCGTGATCAGGTCGCACGCCTGCGACATTCTGGATGGATTGCCAGATAGCGGTGAGGAGTTTGACTGGGTCAATGAGGTGTCAATCGAGTTGACGACAAGAATGCTTGCCACCCTGTTCGATTTTCCATTTGCCGACCGCCGCAAGCTCACCTATTGGTCGGACATCTCCATTGGTTCGCCCGAAACGACGGGTGCTGACGAGGGGGCAAGTCAGGAAGAGGTCATGAATGGGCTTAATGATATGGCCGCGACCTTCATGGGTCTCTGGGCTGAACGCGCTGCAGCCGATCCGACGACACGCAATGATCTGATTACCATGCTTGCCCACGGTGAAGAAACCCGGGACATGATCAGCCGGCCGCTCGAGTTCCTTGGCAACATTATGCTGCTGATTGTGGGTGGCAATGACACCACGCGTAACTCCATCTCCGGTGGGGTGCTCGCGCTCAACCAGTTCCCGGAACAGTACGACAAGCTGCGCCGCGATCATTCGCTGATTCCAAACATGGTGTCTGAAATTGTGCGCTGGCAAACGCCGGTGATTCATATGCGTCGCTCACTCACCCAGGACTTCGAGTTCGAAGGCAAGCAGATGAAAGCCGGTGACAAGGTAGTGCTGTGGTACATCTCGGGTAACCGGGACGAGTCCGTGCATGAGAATGCTGACCAACTGATCATCGATCGACCCAATGCACGCCACCATGTTTCGTTTGGTTTTGGCATACACCGCTGTATGGGTAACCGCCTGGCTGAGATGCAGCTGCGCGTGATCTGGGAAGAAATCATGAAACGCTTTAGTCACATTGAGGTGACAGGGCCAGAGACACGATTGAAGTCGAATTTTATTCGCGGTATTCGCGGGCTGCCGGTGCGCGTGCATCGGCATTGATAACCGATAGTGTGGATAGTGTGGATAGTGCCCGAATGAGCCTTTAGCCAGCAGTTTCAAGGAGTTTTCCCATGACTGACCAGCTTGCCGCCATCACGTCTGAGCAGTGTCAACATGCTCCGGCCAAATACGATGACCTGAGCGTGCTAATGCTCAACTGTACGCTTACCCGATCACCGCATCTGTCGCATACGGAAGGCTTGCTGAAGGTAGCTGAAAGGATTTACCAGGCCAACGGCGTAAAGACGGAGATCATTCGGCCCGTTGACTTCGAGATTGCTGCAGGTCTTGAGCAGGACTATACGGGGCGTGACGGATATGCGAGAGATGACTGGCCAATAATCCAGGCAAAAGTGGACGCCTGCGACATTCTGATTCTCGGTACGTCTGTCTGGTTAGGCGAGAAGAGTTCGGTGTGTAATCGTGTGCTCGAGCGAATGTATGGCTACACCCACAGTTTTAATGCCAAAGGGCAGTACCGGGACTATGGCAAGGTTGGTGCGACGCTGATCACGGGTAATGAGGATGGCGTCAAACACTGCGCCATGAATATTCTGTTCTCGCTGTCCCACATTGGTTACACCATTCCGCCCCAGGCTGACGCCGGCTGGATGGGAGAAGCTGGCCCCGGTCCTTCATACATGGATGAAGGGTCAGGCGGCCCGGAAAATGACTTCACCAACAGAAACACCACCTTCCTGGTCTGGAACACCCTGCACGTTGCTCGCTGGCTCAAGGATGCCGGCGGTTTTCCGGCGCACGGCAATCAGCCCGAGGCATGGGACGCTGGCTGTAAAACCGACTTCCATAGCCCGGAGCACAAGCGTTAAACCTTGATCCGGGGCCGGCCTTGCTGGTTTAGAGCGTCTCGGCGAGTTCAACCGGCAGTCGTTGTTCGGCAGCAAGCTGTTTCGAAACGGGCACGTTTGCTGCACGCAGTTCATCTCCCCAGTCCAGCCACATATCGTCATGCGGCGGCGTGGTGCGCATGGTGTCCAGATCACTTTTGCAAAAGTCGTACAGCAGCGCCTGCCTGATAGTAGGCGGTCTGGCGCGATTATGCCCGGCCATGTGTCCCATGCGGTGGTGCCAGAAAACCACGTCGCCGGCCTCCCCAAAACAGTCCACCGGTGGCGTGTCTGCTTCCACTTGCGTTACCTCTGCCGTGTACTCTTTCGGATGGATCAGGCCCTTGTGGGTCGGCAGATGCTCGTAGAAAGGAATGCGCGCCTGGTCATAT
>CAYGNA010000395.1:0-4193 GCA_964351065.1 uncultured Pseudomonadales bacterium | reverse complement strand
TTCAATACGAGGATTTACCTGAATGAACCGTGAGCTCTTTTTCTTTGACCAATAACCGTGTTACCTGGTGAAGTGGTCAGGCGCGTTGACGATGAACGACGTGATTGAACATTGGCGCTCGCTCTCTGCTATTCCGGCGTGGTCTCCAAATCTCGCCGTCCTGCATGACCTAAGGCAGATTTCTGCCAGTCGAACTTTTTCAGAAACGCTCGAAGCCGCAGAGATGTACAAGTCAATCGTCAAAGCAGGTGATGGCAAGGTTGCAATCCTGGTGGACTCCTCAGTGATATTTGGTCTGACCAGACAACTCTCCATCATCACTGGCCTCGAAAGCATGACCCGTGTAACAACGTCAGCGGCCGAGGCAAAAGCCTGGGTCGGTTTGCCGCCAGACTTTTTACTTGCCACCCCCTCAGCCCCAGGCGAACCATGAAGGCAATCACTTATCATAACTACGGACCTCCCGAGGTCCTGGCCATCGAGGAAGTGGACAGCCCCATGCCGCAAGCAGGGGAGGTATTGATCCGCGTATATGCCGCCGAGGCCACAAAATCAGATTGCGAAATGCGCAGTTTTCACTATGCAGTCAAATGGTTCTGGTTACCTCTTCGCCTGTATCTTGGACTACGCGCACCAAAAAGATCCATTCTGGGTGGTTACTTCTCTGGCGATGTAGCAGCCGTTGGTGCTGGTGTGACAGGGCTCAGGGTAGGTGATCAGGTCTTTGGTTCCGCGGGGCTACGTCTGGGCGCCTATGCGGAGTACATGACGCTGCCCGCGAGCTATACGATTATCACCAAACCGGCCAATATGAGTTTCAACGATGCAGCAGCTGTGCCACTGGGTGGCCTTAACGCACTACATTTCCTGCGTATAACCCGGGTCAAACCAGGCGACCGCGTACTGATCAACGGCGCAGGCGGCAGCATTGGCGCCTGGGCTGTACAAATCGCAAAAGCCATGGGGGCAGACGTAACCGCTGTCGACAAAACCAGCAAGGCAGACATCTTGCAGCGTTTCGGCGCTGACCACTTTGTTGACTATACAAAGACAGACTTTACCGCCAGCGGCCAAATGTATGATGTGATCTTTGACATGGTTGCCGGCAGTTCCTATTCGGGCTGTATGAAGTGCCTCAATCCTGGCGGACGTTACTGCACGGGCAACCCGACGCTGCTGCGGATGCTGCGTTGCAGCCTGACTAGCCTGTTTACCAACAGGTCGGCTTTTTTTGCCTTTGCCGGGGAGACGAAAGAAGAACTTGAAACACTCGCAGATATGATCGAAATCGGTCAGATTGTATCGATTGTTGATACGGTCTATCCAATGGAACAGGCAGTGATCGCGCATCAAAGGGTCGAGGCCGAAGAGCGCCTCGGCGCAATAGTCATCTCATTTGGCGAGCACAGCTGACACCACCTTCCATCACTTCGGAACTTCCGTCGTGTTCAAAATATTTTTCCTGATTGAAGCAGGCTGCTGAACTGTTCAGCATCCACTCGTCCAATTGGTTTCCTTTTCGCCATACAAATCGCGCGGTGAAAGCTTCGTACACCTCAACGCCACCACCTGATCCAGGCGCGTTTCGGGGCCAGGTCGGCAGGAACTGTTTTCCTCGTGGAAGTTAAGTCTGTTTCAGGAGAAGTGATGAGCGAGCGCGTTAGCACCGCCCCCCAAGACAATACTCTCGAGAACCAAATCACACCGGTCACGCCAGCCTGCGCCGGCAGTCAAATAGGCGACAGGGTACAGGCGACCCGTCCCTGCCCACTGACAGGAGACTACGCGGCAGAAGTAATTGCGGTGAAAGACCGCAATGGTGCAGCCCTGCGTAACGTGATGTCACTTGGCTCCGGCCTCATTCGTGTCGATCCACTGCCGCGCCCCGACCTCGCCAGCTTCTACCGTGAAGAATATCGTCTCGCCTACAAACAGACTGTTGTTCCCAAACACAAACACATTGTTCGCGCCGGTGGCGTTGCACTTGATCGCCACAAACACTCCCGGCACGCAGCGCACGCCGGCATGCGTACACTGGATATTGGTGCCGGAGGCGGCGAGTGGGTGTACCTGCTGCAACAGATGGGATGCGATGCCGCGGGGATCGAACCCAACCTTGGTTACGCCCGGTTCGCAAAGGAACACTACGGCGTTGATATATTCAATGGAATGCACCAGGACGCCACATTTGAGCCAGAGTCCTTCGACCTGCTTTCGCTCTACCAGGTGCTCGAGCACCTCGCCGAGCCTGTAGACGAACTACGCCAAATGAGCCGCTTTTTAAAAGAGGGCGGCACTTTCCTGATTGAAGTACCGGACATACTTTTCCCCGGCATGCGATTCGACAACAAGTGGCATGACGGCCATCTGTTCGGTTTTGACGCATTGACGCTTGAGGTAGTGGCGGCCAAAGCCGGTCTCAAGAAACGCTTTATCAAGGTACTACCTGGCAATATTTTTGGTGTATTCGAAAAGAGCAGTCATGCAGGCGTGCCGGTACCGCAACTTCAACATCATCACGATCACGTTCGAAATGCCATTAGCGCAGGCAAGTCTCGCTACTGGACTCTGCCAGAAACCTATACCAAGGTGCCTCGCCGCCTGCTGCAGAGGTTTAATGAACAACGGACCAGCGCCAAAGCTTCAGGGCCAAGCGCTATTCTTGATCAGCTTTATACCTGATTTTCAAAAAAGCCTCATGAACTGATATCGACCACTCAGGTATCGGCCGTGGTCATCAGCGCTGAGCCAGCCTCACGAATGCTGGCTAGCGCGATCTCGCGCATATGTGATTCCAGCGATTGCTCAAGGCCCCAATCACCCATATACCGCTGCGCTGCGGCAGCCACATAAACTCGCCAGAGAGCCAGTCGCCTTGTATCAAGCGGCTGACGACTTGCATATGTCTGCGTAAACCGATCCATACCCGCTTTGCCAAACTTGTATCGAAGTTCAAGCTCGCAGCAGGCGACATCTGACAGGGGATCACCCGTCGCCGCATCCTCCCAGTCGAGGACACATGCAATAGCGCCATTCTGCCAGAGCAGGTTCTCCGGCCAGAAGTCGCCATGCAATAGCCCTGGGATTTGTTCCCAGGCTCCCTCCTGTGCTGATGCAAGATAGTCTTTCAGCGTGTCCCATTCAGGTCCCTCGGGCAAATACGCCAATAACTCCGGTAGTGGATCGTTTCTCGACGGTAGCAAAGGCAGGCAGGAGGTTGGCAATGCGTGGATCTTCAGCATCATTTCCGCCATCAGATCGATATATTGCAGCACCTGCTGGTCAGGGATTGCACTGCTACCCTCAACAAACGACATCACAAGGTACGGCGCATCCAGCAGCCTGGCGCTTGTGTCTACCAGGAGTGGTTCGGGCACTGGCAAGCCACTTTGATACAGCGCCCGCAGCAATTCGTACTCCAACGCAGCAGGGTGTCCCGAGTGGTTCGAGCGATGCGCACGCAGCACCAGGCTCTTCTCACTGCCATCAGTCAGCGTCAGATCAAGCCGGTAAACATCGGCCGACACGCCGCCGGTCAAGGGCACCGCATTGGTGATTACCGCCCCCGGCAATACCTTATTGGCGATATCAGCGGCTATGTTGGGGTATATATCACGACTCATAGTCATCCATTGTGATCACGAGTGATCGACGGTGCAAGGTAGACAGTAACCCGGGTAAAACACATTCGGCCAAAGTAATCATTCTGAAGTTGGTTTATCCTTGTGCGGTCTTGATTTACTGATGGAGTTGGAATGTCTGACGCACAACGCAAGGATACCCCGGAGCAGGCTGAATACCGGGCTCACTGCCAGGATTGGCTGGCAAACAACCATCCCGGCCGACCGCCCGTTAAACTGCCACTGGGCGCACTGGAACTGTCTGATCCGGCTGCTCTTGCATGGCTGCAGGACTGGCAAAAGTCCGCCTATGATGGCGGCCTTATCGGCTGCGACTACCCTAAGGAATGTGGCGGCGGTGGCAAAGAAAACTGCCAGGCGATTGCCAATCACGAAATGCAGCGCGCCAAAACGCCTTACCTGCCGAACATCATTGGCATGGGTATGGCCGCGCCGACGATCTTCTTTCATGCCCAGGAAGACGTTAAAGCAGAGCTACTGCCCAAACTGTTATCGGGCGAGCACATCTGGTGCCAGGGCTTCAGCGAACCAGGCGCGGGCTCTGACCTGGCG
>CAYGNA010000394.1:0-4197 GCA_964351065.1 uncultured Pseudomonadales bacterium | reverse complement strand
GGACCTGAGAGCAGCAGGTTTACCGCGCGTTTTGCCGCCTGGTGCGCAGCAATCGTCAGGCCGTTCGACTGCATGATCGCTATGTGGGCAGGTGCTAATGCTTCGCTTAACGCATTCATGTAGCCGTGTATCAGTGGTCCAATCCAGGCATTAACCCAGGTTGTCATACCGCGTTCGTATTCACGGTATTCCGGGAGAATCTCGGAGGAGCGCGATACAAAATAGCTTGCCTCACTTCGCTCGCTATCCTCAAACAGGGCTGCGATCTGTAGTTCGTGCGCAGGATCGAGAAACGAGAACAGCAGATTAATGGCAATCGCCCGCGGCCCCGCCTCCGTGACGCGTTCCCTTAGCAATTGCAGTTCACTTTCAGTCGGTGCCAGCAGCACCTCGCCGGACGCGTCCATTCGACAGTTGATCTCAAATATCAGTGACTCGTCCACCGGCACGGACCGGGCCTCGGGAGAGAGACTGTAGAGCGACTTTCTCGTTTGTCGGCCAATGCGCAGCACATCACCCAGGCCCTTGTTGGTGATATAGGCGGTTCGAACACCTTTGCCTTCCAGCGTCGCATTGGTCGCCACGGTCGTGCCATGGATGATACGCACCCGGCCGGCTTTGACCTCGCTCGTGATACCCATTTCTGCAATACCCTGCAGGATGGCATCCTGGGGTGCCCCGGGTGTTGAGAGAACCTTGTGTACAGCAACCGTATCACCATCAAGTAACACAAAGTCGGTGAACGTACCGCCAGTATCGATCCCCAGTAACATTTCTCGCATGAGTCCCGCAGCCATTTCCGTCGTCGAATGGGAAGGTAACTGTTTGAACAGCTTTCGGAAAGGCTGTTGCCGCCCACAGGCTCTGTTGGCCCCGGGGTTTGCCTTTTCGCTGGTCCGTTCCAGCCTTTTACGACCAACGCGAATAACTCGCCGCCACTGCCTCGGTTCGGGGTGCGTGTGTTCCGCAACATCATGTCAGCGCGCCGGGTTGGAGGAGCGAGACTACAGGCTCGCGGGGGAGGCCCGGGGAGCCGGGACGGCCGCGCTGACGTTGCGGAACACACGCACCCCGAATCGAGGCTGAGGGCCCTGATTCGAAAGAGCAGCCCCATCGGTTCTTTTTGCGCAATCAAAACCTCAATGCGTTCAAGCCCGTTGGCTCTTGATCAGTAACTACCGGTCTCACGACTATATCCTGGCTATCTGCTGATTTTTGGCGAAACGTGATCCTGGCGCGGCACTTTTTAGCCGGCAATGGGTGCTTTTGGCATATGATTCTTAAGTCGCAAGCAACACTCCCAAAGTACTCCCGAACCATGCCTGAATTACCAGAAGTTGAAACTACCCGCCGCGGTATAGAACCGCACCTGCTTGGCCAAAAAGTCCAGCAGGTGCTGGTCAGGCAGCCATCATTGCGCTGGCCGGTTTCGGATAACCTGGGTCAGCGGTTAACCGGGCAGACGATCAATGCAGTTGAACGGCGCGCGAAATACCTGCTCGTGCGGACACAGGCAGGCGCCATGATGATTCACCTGGGCATGTCCGGTAGTCTCCGGGTGCTATCGGCTGATGCTGTGCCTGCCAAACATGACCACATTGACATTGTGCTGAGCGGTGGACAACTGTTGCGGTTCCGAGATCCGCGCCGATTTGGCTCCGTTTTCTGGCTGGAGGCGAACGAAAACCATCCTTTGCTGGAAGAACTTGGTCCCGAACCTCTCAGTGAGAGCTTCTCCGGCGAATACCTGTTTCGCCTGTCGCGGGGCCGAAAGACGGCGGTAAAGACCTTTATCATGAATAGCCACGTGGTGGTTGGTGTTGGCAATATCTATGCAAACGAGGCCCTGTTCGCATCAGGTATTCGGCCAACCCGGCTGGCGGGCAGTATCTCCCGGGCCCGCTTTGAGAAACTGGTTGCCGCCATCAAGGAGGTACTGGCCAGCGCCATTGTTGCAGGTGGAACCACGCTGCGTGATTTTGTTCATGAGGACGGATCACCTGGGTATTTCAAGCATGACCTGAAGGTCTATGGTCGGGGCCGCGAGTCATGCGTTGCGTGCGCCAGGCCGCTGACCGAAATCCGGCTCGGTCAACGGACCACGGTGTTCTGCCACTACTGTCAGCGCTAGTCGCCGGACCTGGCAGGATCTATGCGACGGAGGGCTGGATCAAAGCCTATTGCAATTTAAACTTTAAAATTAGACACTTACCGAGTTCACCTAGAATTCGACTTAAATATCTGAATACAGGAAGCACGTGATGAACAAAAAAGGATTCCAGGCCTGGGCCATGGCGGCGTTCATTCTCATGGTGCCGATGGCTGCATCTGCAGAGCGGGTTGATGAAAGGCCCAGCGGGTATACCATGGCGGGTGATTTACTGGTGGCTCGCCCTATCGGGGTTGCGCTGTTTGCGCTCGGGTCCGTAACTTATGTTGCTACACTGCCTTTTTCATTACTCGGCGGTAATGCGGGCGAAGCCGGCAAGACGCTGGTGGTAGAGCCTGCAAAAGAAGTTTTTGTGCGGTGTCTCGGCTGTACCCGGCCAGGCAGGAAAGAAAAAATACGCTAGACTCACCACTGTGCTGTTGGCAACTGCCGAAGCACGTTAGCCAACCAGTTAGCCGATCTCGCCGTTCTTTAGCGCTTTTGCCACACTGGGGTGCACGAACTTGCTGATGTCCCCGCCGTACCCTGCGATCTGGCGTACCAGCGTAGAAGAGATATAGCTGAACTCTTCTGACGGCGCCAGGAAGATGGTTTCAAGGCCTGGCTGTAGCGCCCTGTTCATGCTCAACATCTGGAACTCGTACTCAAAGTCCGTCACCGTCCGGATACCTTTAAGGATGACCTGAGCGCCTACCTGCTTGGCAAATTCAACGGTCAGCGTATTGAAACCCTGCACCTCAACATTCGGAATGTGCGACAGTGCTTCAGTGGCGAGGTTGACCCTGAGTTCCAGCACTGAAGGGCTTTTGTGTGGGCTGGTTGCGATACCCAGAATGACCCTGTCAAAAATCTCCGCGGCGCGCTCAACCAGATCGGCGTGGCCATTGTGTATTGGGTTAAACGTCCCGGGGTATAAGACCGTCGTCATGGCTGGTTTGTTTCCTTGGCTCCTTCGTGAAGGCGCAATCATACACAAGCTTTGTGGCTAATTCAGCGATGTTGATGTCGCCAGGCAATAGTGGACCTGTCCCGCACGCTTGTGCTTGATGATTTGATAACCGGTGCCCAGGCTGCGCTCGGCCAGCGTTTCTGCTGACTCGATGTAGATCCTGCCACCCGGTGCGAGAAGGCCTCGCTGCGTCATGGCAGCAGTGGTATTGGTTAGCTCGTCGGGTTCGGCGAATGGTGGGTCCAGGAACGCGATGTCAAAAGCAGGTCCCTCGTATTTTTTCAGAAATTCGGCTGCACTCATGTGATACAAGGTGAAGCGGCTTTCACTCTCCCCAAGAGCCAATAGATTGGTCCGTACCGCCTCAAGCGTTCTTGCGTCTTTTTCAACAACGTCAACGTGTGCCGCGCCGCGAGACAAAGCTTCCATACTGAGGATGCCGCTTCCGGCGTATAATTCGAGGCAGCGCGAGCCTGGAACCAGAAGTTGTAGCCAGTTGAAGAGCGTTTCCCGCACACGGTCTGGTGTCGGGCGGATGGCGGGCAGTTCTGGAAATGAAACTTTGCGACTGCGGTGGTTTCCGCCGATAATTCTCAGGGTTCGATGCCGGTTCATGCTGTCCACGCCTTATTCGGCTCGTTAACCTCAGTCAAATTCGCTGCAAGATAGGTTAAATGAAAAATACTGTTGCAAATAGTGAGTCGGAAGGCAAGGCGGGATTCTTCTCGAGAATCAAATCGGGGCTCTCGCGTACCCGGTCAAGGTTCGCTGAAGGATTGGGTAACGTATTCCTTGGCAAAAAGGTCATTGACGATGAACTGCTGGAAGACATCGAGACCATTTTGTTGTCCTCGGATGTTGGTGTTGCAGCCACCCGTTTGATCGTTGACAACCTGACCCAAAAAGTCGCGCGCAAGGAACTGGGTGACCCGGCGGCGCTGAACGCCCATCTCCAGTCGGAGCTGGCAGGATTGCTTCGTGACGTGGAGGTCCCCCGTGAGGTTACGGCTGGCGAGAGACGATGTGTGATTCTGATGGTCGGCGTGAACGGCGCGGGCAAAACGACGACCATTGGCAA